>CAZKPH010000141.1:0-6125 GCA_964554605.1 uncultured Ferruginibacter sp. | reverse complement strand
TTTTTCACAAATCGTAAAAATACTAAGTAAATTGCCGTACTAATACGTTGCCGGATGTAGAGGCTATTTTAGAAACTATCGTTCAACGTATTACATTTGTTGTACGATATATTATGTCTGAGAAAAAAAAACTTTCCAAAACAACGGAAAAAACAAAATGCAAAACAGAGGGTATCTTTATTAAAGGTGCAAGGGTGCATAATTTGAAAAATGTATCCGTAACTATTCCTCGTAACCAGTTGGTGGTAGTAACCGGTGTTTCAGGTTCCGGTAAATCATCTCTTACTATTGACACATTATTTGCCGAAGGCCAAAGAAGGTACGCAGAAAGCCTTAGTGCATACGCAAGGCAATTCATGCAGCGTATGGATAAGCCGGATGTAGATTATATAAAGGGGTTGTGCCCGGCAATTGCTATAGAACAGAAGGTTATAACTCGTACGCCACGTAGTACAGTAGGGAGTATGACGGAAATTTATGATTATCTGCGATTACTCTTTGCAAGAATAGGGAAGACTATATCTCCAGTAAGCGGGGAGGAAGTTAAGAAGGATGATATTAAGGATGTAATAAATGCTATGTTATTACAAAAAACCGGAACAAAAGTATTGTTGTTGGCACCTTTTCGCAGGCATAAACACAGGAGTATAACCGAAGACCTGAATATTCTGTTGCAAAAAGGATTTTCCCGGTTAGCATTCAGGGAGAGTGGCGAAAAGATTACCTTGGAAATTCGGCATATAGAAGATATTCTTGCCGATAAATATTCCGAGCAGGCTATACAGCAGGCAATGGCGGTATATATACTTATCGACCGTATGGTAATAAAAGAATTTTCGGAAGAAGATTTACACCGTGTAAGCGATTCTGTCAGTACAGCGTTTTATGAAGGTGATGGTGAAATGATGTTTGAAGCAGGCGGTAAGACGTTATATGGTTTTAGTAATCGATTCGAGAAAGATGGGATACGATTTGAAGAACCCGTTCCTAATTTGTTTTCATTTAATAATCCTTTTGGCGCCTGCCCTACCTGCGAAGGCTTTTCGCAAGTACTTGGCATAGATGGAGACCTCATTATACCAAATAAAGAATTAAGTGTTTATGAAGGAGCCGTGGCGCCATGGAAAGGAGAAAAACTAGGATGGTGGCGGGAACAATTTATTAAAGCAGCAGCAAAGAATAACTTTCCTATACATAAACCCATTATGGACCTTACATCCGCCCAATTAGATTTGCTATGGAAGGGAAATGCTTCTGTGCAAGGTATTAATGATTTCTTTAAAGAAGTGGAAGCGAATTTGTACAAAGTGCAATACAGGGTGCTGCTTAGTCGTTATCGGGGCAGGACTCAGTGCCCTGATTGCCAGGGGTATCGCTTGCGAAGAGAGGCATTGTATGTAAAAGTAGGTGGGAAACATATAGGCCAGTTATGTGAGATTCCGGTTAAAGATCTGGCAGCATGGTTTGCTTCACTGGTACTCTCCGGCCATGAGAAAATTGTAGCCAAACGGGTGTTGATAGAAATTAACTCACGTATTAAAACACTGATAGACGTAGGCCTCGGGTATCTTACCCTCAACCGCCTGGCCAATTCATTGAGCGGTGGGGAAAGCCAGCGAATACAGCTAACCCGGAGCCTTGGAAGTAATCTGACAGACTCTCTGTATATTCTTGACGAACCATCCATTGGTTTGCATAACCGGGATACGGCAAGGCTTATTGCAGTATTAAAAGAATTGAAGGAACTGGGGAATACGGTAGTAGTGGTAGAACATGATGAAATGATGATGAAAGAAGCAGATCATATAATTGACATGGGTCCTTTGGCGAGCCATTTGGGCGGCGAGGTAGTGGCCGAGGGTAATTATAAAGACCTGATCAGAAACGCTTCAAGCCTGACAGGCAAATATCTTAAAGGCGAAATGTCAATCGACCCACCTGTTGTAGTTCGCAAATGGAACCGGTATATTACCATTAATAATGCCCGGCAAAATAATTTAAAAGATATTTCCGTTCAGTTTCCATTGAATGTCTTGTGTGTTGTTTCTGGTGTAAGTGGCAGTGGCAAGACGACTCTCGTTAAGCAGATTTTATATCCTGCACTTCAGAAATTGAAGGGAGCGGCAACCGAAAAGCCTGGTTTGCACAAATCTGTAACAGGCGATATGGATTTTATTACACAGGTGGAAATGGTAGATCAAAACCCAATAGGAAAATCATCCAGAAGTAACCCTGTAACATATATCAAGGCTTATGACGAGATAAGAGATCTTTTTGCTCACCAGCCTTTGAGTAAAATGAGAGGTTTTCAGCCAAAACACTTTTCCTTCAATGTAGATGGAGGGCGCTGTGATGCTTGTAAGGGAGAGGGGGAGCAATTGGTTGAAATGCAATTTTTGGCAGACATACACCTTACTTGCGAAGTTTGCGGGGGTAAAAAATTCAAAGAAGAAGTGTTAGAAGTACTTTATAAAGGGAAAAATATTTACGATATACTTGAGATGAGTGTGGATGAGGCAATAGATTTTTTTAAAGAACAGAAGGAAGTAGCTAAGAAAATACAGCCCCTTTGTGATGTGGGGCTTGGATATGTGAAATTAGGCCAGTCAAGTAATACATTGTCGGGAGGTGAAGCACAGCGTGTGAAATTGGCGTCATTCCTGGGCAAAGGGAAAGGGCAGGGGAATATCCTGTTTATTTTTGACGAGCCTACAACAGGGCTCCATTTTCACGACATAAAAAAATTACTGAATTCTTTTCAGGCTTTAATAGAGCAAGGGCATAGTATTATTGTCATAGAACATAATTCCGAAGTAATACGTTCTGCAGATTGGGTAATAGACCTTGGCCCGGAAGCTGGTGACGGTGGCGGCAACCTGGTTTTTGCAGGTACGCCTAAAGAACTGGCAAAATATAAAGAGAGCTATACGGGAAAATATCTTTAGTAAGAATTCCGGAAAATATTTATCCGGTTATCTTAACCGGTCGCTATCTTTTACCAATTTTTCGTCCTGAGATATTCCTTTCGCTGCCAGGAAAAAAAACAGTAAAATTGCCGGATGTAACAAACAAGTCAGGGAAAGTGTGCCCTGAGCAAAATGCCGTATTTTCAGGTAATATAACGAAACCAGTAATAATTCCGCCAGCACTCCTGCCAGGCAAAGCCGGAATTGCAAGGGGCGGTTTTTGTATAAGAAAATAGTAATAGCAGCCAGCAATGCAACTAATATTGTAAGTACAAGTATCAGAAAACCACCCGTAGTGCCGTTTAATTTTTGGTAAGGGACATTATTGATATCAGTACCGCTGTAAAAAGAAAATTTAACTGTCAAAAAAGCGCAAGCAGATGCCAGCAAAAGCCATAGGGATTGTATACGTTGTATCATGCTTTTTTTTGTAAAGCTAATATATTGTGCGAAAAGGGTAATGTATTTATAAACAAAAATGCGGAAACATAGTTCCGCATCTAATAATATTTTCCGTAACCAGGAGATATACGTCCGTTACCCTAATTCCGGGTAAAGGGGGAATTGCAACATAAACTCATTTACGCGGCCTCTTAATTTGCCAATGGCTTGTTCATCATCGGCATTCATTAACACCGTATCTATTGCGTCAACAATGAAATCCATGTGCGTTTCCTTCATTCCTCTTGTTGTAACAGCGGCTGTACCGACACGGATACCGGATGTAACAAAAGCGCTTTTATCATCAAAAGGTACCATGTTTTTATTTAGCGTGATGTCGGCTTTTACCAGGGCTTGTTCCGCTTTTTTCCCACTGATGCCCTTATTGCGAAGGTCAATCAACATCAGGTGGTTATCAGTACCGTTGCTGATAATCTGATATCCCTTTTCTACGAATGCTTTTGCCATAGCTTGTGCATTGCTGATGATCTGCTTTGCATAAGTTGTAAATTCATCTGACAGGATTTCACCGAAAGCAACAGCTTTGGCAGCAATTACATGCTCAAGAGGGCCGCCCTGGATACCCGGGAAAACTGCCATATCAAGCAAATTGCTCATTGGGCGGATATTGCCTTTTACATCTTTTAGTCCGAACGGGTTATCAAAATCTTTCTTCATTAAAATAATTCCCCCCCTTGGGCCTCTCAATGTTTTGTGAGTAGTGGATGTCACAAAATGACAGTGTTCGAAAGGAGAGTTCAACAGCCCTTTTGCAATTAAACCGGCCGGGTGGGCCATATCACATTGAACAAAGGCGCCTATCTCATCGGCAACTTTTCTGATACGTGCATAATCCCAGTCACGGCTGTAGGCAGAAGCCCCGCAAATAATGAGTTTCGGCTTAAGTTCTCTTGCTTTTTTCTCCAAAGTATCATAATCTACCAGCCCGGTTTCTTTAATAACGCCATAAAAATGAGGTTCATATAATTTACCGGAATAATTGACAGCGGAACCATGCGTAAGATGGCCGCCCATACTAAGATCCAACCCAAGAATACGGTCGCCTGGCTGCAATACAGCTAAGGCAACAGACGCATTTGCCTGGGCGCCGCTGTGTGGCTGGGCATTGGCATATTCACAATTAAATATCTGTTTAAGCCTGTCTATCGCCAATTGTTCCGTTTGATCTACAATTTCACAGCCGGCATAATACCTTCTGCCTGGATATCCTTCTGCATATTTATTGGTCATTACACCACCCATTGCCTGCATAACCTGCAGGGAAGTAAAATTTTCCGAGGCAATCAATTCAATGCCATGGCGTTGACGTTCGAGTTCTTTACGGATTAGATCAAATACTAATGTATCTTTTTGCATGTTTGTGTGAGAATTTTTTTGTGCCGCAAAGATAAGAACGCATTGTTACACAACTGTGAATCGCACATATTTTTATACGCACTCTTTTTGAACAAAATTTACTACTTTCACGTACTGTTATAATTCAATAACAAACATTTATCGTTATAAAACGGCCGTAAGGCGGATGGGGAGAACATCATGAAGGCAATAATACCGGTAGCTGGTGCAGGCACCAAGTTACGTCCACATACATATACTCAGCCTAAGGCATTAATTCCATTAGCGGGTAAAACTATCTTAAGTATAATCGTTGATCAGCTACATGAGGCAGGCATCAACGATTTTATTTTTATTGTCGGGTATCTGGGTGAAAAAATAAAGGATTATGTGAAACATAAATACCCAGCGCTTACCTGTCATTTTGTATTTCAGAACGAGCGGTTTGGTACCGGCCCTGCTATTCAACTGGCAAAAAAGATAGTAGGCGATGATGAAGTATTTGTAGTTTTAGGAGATACAATCGCAGAATATGATGTAAAAGAGGTGATAGATTCACCTTTTTCTATGTTGGGCATAAAGAAAGTAGATGATCCCAGAAATTTTGGTGTTGCAGAATTATCTGATGAAGATGTTATTGTACGGGTTGTGGAAAAACCCGCCATACCCAAGAGCAACATGGCACTGGTAGGTATATATAAGATCAGGGAATCTTCAATTTTATTTTCCTGCCTGGAAAAGATTATCGGCAACCAGGGCGATGAACCAAAAGAATTTAGCCTGACGGAAGCGTTGGACTGTATGATACAGGGCGAGGTCGTTTTCAAGCCGTTTAAAGTACAAAGTTGGTTTGATTGTGGAAAAAAAGAAACTTTACTGGAATCCAATGCAACGTTGCTTAAAAAATTCGGCGGCTCAATTGCAGATCTCGAAAAATTTGAAAATACAATAATCATACCTCCTGTTAGTATAGGCGAAGGTTGTGATATACGTAATTCAGTGATTGGCCCCAATGTGACAATCGGAGAAAGGACAATTCTGAATTATACGATTGTGAAGGATTCCATTATCGGTTCTTTTTCGAAATTATACGACGTAGTGCTTGATGACTCTCTTATCGGTAGTGATACCGGCATTAAAGGAGAGACACGTTCGTTAAGTATAGGCGATAACACGGATATTGATCTTGGCTAACATGGCAGGAATTGGCAAAAACACCTTTGCTTACGCTAAAATACCAACCACTTTTACGGCAAACATTATATTTCAAGCGATTGCAGGCTATACGACAGCTTGCTTCTCTTTTTGAAAAGCCTTTGGAAATTTTTATTATTATATTTGCTACACTTTATTTCTAAATCA
>CAZKPH010000140.1:0-6140 GCA_964554605.1 uncultured Ferruginibacter sp. | reverse complement strand
GTTAACAAAAAGAAAAGGATCATTCAGGATACCGGCACCGGGGGGGCTTATCCTTGCTCTACCGACAGGACGGTCTGGGCAACTGCAGCCTGGGAAGTTTATAAAGCTACCGGTGATAAACAATGGCTGGAAGAAGCTTTTACGATTATCAGAAATTCTGTTGATGATGATATGCACAATGCCTGCGATAATGTAACGGGGCTTATGAGAGGAGAATCTTCTTTCCTGGACTGGCGTGAGCAAACCTATCCAAGGTGGATGCAGCCTGCAGATATTTACGAATCTGAAAATCTTGGAACAAATGTGGTACACTATAATGCTAATAAGGTTTTAGCTGATATGGCAGTAATCATGCATAAAAACAAAGAAGCAAAAAAATACGCAGCAAATGCGGAGAGAATAAAAAAGGCTGTGAATAGTTATTTATGGTTGAACGATAAAGGTTATTATGCCCAATATTTATATGGCCGGAATTATAAGATTGCTTCACCCAGGTCCGAAGCGCTGGGAGAAGCGCTGGCAGTGCTTTGGGGTATAGCAGACAGTAGCCGGATGAATACTGTAATTAGCAAAGTTCCGCAGACGTCCTTTGGTATCAGTTGTATTTATCCGCAGATACCCGGTATAGCACCCTATCATAATAATGCCGTGTGGCCGTTTGTCCAATCCTATTGGGCATTAGCTTCTGCAAAGGCCGGCAACGAAGCTTCCGTAAACGCATCTTTGGCCGCTGTCATGCGGCCTGCTGCGCTTTTTGTCACAAACAAAGAAAATTTTGTTGCCGATAACGGCGATTTTGCTGGTACCGTTATCAACTCCAGTAATATGTTGTGGAGCCTTTCCGGGAATATTGCACTCGTACATAAACTGTTGTTCGGTATCGAATTTAGAGATGATAAACTTGTTTTTCAGCCGTTTGTGCCGCAAATGCTTAAGGGGAAACGCACTTTGAATAATTTCAAGTATCGTAATTCTGTATTCGATATCACTATGGAAGGGTTTGGTAATTGTATCCGATCATTTATGTTAGATGGGAAGAAACTGGCTGTTGCCGAAATAGGAGCTCTTACACAAGGGAGGCACAAACTAGTCATTCGTTTGGATGATAAGATAAAAGAAAACCCTGTCATTAATAAAGTATCCAACTATACAACACTTGCTGCTCCTTCTGTGGAAAGAAACGGGGGTACAATTATTTGGGATGCAGTTCCCGGGGCAAAAAAATATACCATAATAAAAAACGGGAAGAAAATAGCAGAAACAAAAGCTACATCATACAAAATAGATACTGGGACTTATGCTGAATTCCAGGTAGTAGCTATAGACGGAAAAGGAATCGGTTCCTTTGCTTCCGAACCGGTACTAACTAGACCGGATGCTGTAGTAACGTATGAAGCTGAAAGTGTAGCGCCACTATCCTTGTTAAATTACAAGGGCGCATCGGGGAATTCTTTTGTGGAGACGGATGTACAAACAAACAGGGAAATTAAATTTTCTATCGATGTCCCCAAGGGGGGCAATTATGCAGTTAGTTTCCGTTATGCCAATGGGAATGGCCCTGTAAATACAGAAAATAAATGTGCAATACGAACGCTACTGGCCGATGGGGAGGCGTTAGGGGCAATTGTTTTACCCCAGAGGGGAAAAGAAGAATGGAGCAACTGGGGGTTTTCCAATCCCGTTAGTACTTTTTTATCGAAAGGGAAACATACTATTACGCTGGCTTTTCTCCCGGTAAATGATAATATGAATGAGAACATCAATCAGGCCTTGATCGACTTTATGCAATTGGTGCGTTTACAGTAAAAAAAATAATATTATTACCCTTTTCTGCTGATTGCTTTCTCAGCGGCTTTAACAATATTATTTTCATCAAGACCGTATTTTTTCAGTAATTCCAGCGGCTTACCACTTTCTCCGAATGTATCATTTGTGCCGATGAATTCTATCGGGACAGGAAGACGCTTCGCAGCTACCTGAGCAATACTGTCGCCAAGCCCGCCAATAATATTGTGTTCTTCGCATGTAACGGCACAGCGTGTTTTGGCCAAAGACCGCAAGATGCCTTCTTCATCTAAAGGCTTGATCGTATGCACATTAATGACTTCTGTGCTTATACCTTTTTCTTCGAGGATAATACCGGCTTCAATGGCTTTCCATACCAAATGGCCGCAGGCAAAAATGCTGACATCAGTACCTTCCGACAATTGTTGGATTTCCCCTATTTTAAAATCTTCTTCTCTGGTAAAGATAGGCCAGGAAGGCCTGCCGAATCGTAAATACACAGGCCCTTCATAATCAGCAATAGCTTTTGTGGCAGCTTTTGTCTGGTTATAATCTGCCGGTACAATAACGGTCATTCCCGGCAACATTTTCATTAGCCCGATGTCTTCCAGTATCTGGTGTGTGGCTCCGTCTTCTCCAAGTGTAAGCCCGGCATGGCTGGCACAAATCTTTACATTTTTTCCGCTATAGGCTACTGATTGCCGTATCTGATCATATACTCTTCCTGTAGAAAAATTGGCAAAAGTAGTTGTATAAGGGATCTTCCCTCCGATAGTGAGGCCGGCAGCCACACCAATCATATTCGCTTCTGCAATGCCGCATTGAATGAACCTTTCAGGGAATTCTTTTACAAATGCATTCAGCTTCATCGATCCCAACAGGTCTGCGGTAAGTGCAACGATCTTATCATTGTTTCTGGCAGCTTCTAAAATACCATCTCCAAATCCGCTGCGTGTATCTTTATTTCCGGTAACTTTTATCTCCTTCAACATAAAATCTGTGGTTTAATATTACGCAAGATAGGATTCTTGCTTTGCTTTTAGGATTTATAAAATTGTGATTATTTATTTTCTTCTTTGAGTTTTAGTTCCCATTGCCATGCAGTAAGCATCATGTCTTCCAGGTTGTATTGCGGCTCCCAGCCAATTTCTTCTTTTGCTTTATCATTATTCGCATATATGGCAATTACGTCTCCAGGCCTGCGGGGACCTAGCTCATAATTTAGTTTTACTCCGGACACTTTTTCAAAAGCTTTTATAGCCTCGAGAACAGTATACCCATTTCCAGTACCCAAATTAAGAACCGTGCATTTGGACATATTTTTCTTTTGAATAAGATAGTTCAGCGCAAGGGTATGGGCATGTGCAAGATCACAAATATGGATATAATCTCTTATGCAACTGCCATCTCTTGTGGGATAGTCAATACCATGTACACTCATTTTGGGTATTTTTCCAATAGCGGTTTGGGTAATCACAGGAACCAGATTAGCCGGTTTCCCAATTGGTAATTCGCCAATTGCTATAGAAGGATGTGCCCCCACAGGATTAAAATACCTGAGAAGGATTGCTTGCATATTATTATTTACGATACCGCCTCTGACAATTGTTTCTCCCATTTGCTTGGTTTCACCGTATGGGGATTCTGCAGGTTTTTGGAGTGTTTCTTCCGTTACAGGTATATTATCGGGGTTGCCGTATACTGTGCAAGATGAAGAAAAAACGAAATAATCCACACCATGCTTTTCTGCACACTTCATTATATTGATAAGAGAGTTGAGGTTATTTTCATAATATAAAAAAGGTTTTAGAACAGATTCACCCACAGCTTTGTAAGCTGCGAAATGAATAATGCCGGCAATATCGGGGTTTTGTTGAAACACTTTTTCTGTATCGTGGATATTGCAGAGGTCTACGCAATAATTAATCACTTTTTCCCCGGTAATAGCTTCAATGCCGTCCAGGATACCTGGGGTACTTCTGGAATTATTATCTATGGAAATAACTTCAAATCCGTTTTGGATCAGGTCAACGATAGTATGGGAGCCAATATATCCGCAGCCACCCGTAACCAGAATTTTTTTCATACTACAAAGAAAATAAAAAAATCCCCCAAAAAGAGGGATTGCGCAATATAGTTATTTTTTAGTGATTATAGGAAAAGAGAAACAATGCAGTAAACTATTCCGGCAAGCACGGCACTTACAGGGATCGTTAGGATCCATGCCCAGAGAAGGTTTACGGTAAGCCCCCATCTTACAGCGCTTAGCCTTTTTGTGGCCCCGACACCGATAATGGAACCGGTAATAGTATGTGTTGTACTTACGGGTATACCCATCTGTTCCGTAATGAAAAGAGTAAAGGCGCCGGAAGTTTCAGCACAAACTCCTTCGAGGGGTGTAACCTTTGTGATCTTTGTACCCATTGTCTTCACTATTTTCCATCCACCACTCATTGTGCCAAGGCCGATTGCGGTATAACAAGCCAGGGGCACCCAGGTAAGCTCTTTTAATACTGTAGAAGCATCCGAATATACTCCTGTTCCGTAATATGCTACAAATGCAGCGGCGATAATACCCATTACTTTTTGGGCATCGTTTCCTCCGTGACCGATACTGAATGCAGCAGAAGAGAAAAGCTGTAGTTTTTTGAACATGTTGGCCATGCGGTAGGCATTAGGTGTCTTTATTTTTTCTGAATAAATAAAGGCAATCACAAGAATGAATATAAGGGCCAACAAGGCATTTCGTTGCAGTGAATTATTTGCTTTATCCAGATCCTTTGCCAGTTTTTTAGTATCCACCAATGGGTCTATATCCGACTTTATTTTTTTTGCAATACCAATCCCTTTGATTTGGTCAAAGTCAGCCATTAGGGGTTGTGCTTTTTCGATAAATGCCAAATTGGAATCAAGTTTGGGCTGTAAGTGCGCATTGTTTTTTATATTTTTCTTAAGGTTATCTATCTTGTAGTATTTGGCAATATTCTCCGATAGTTTTTCCTGTTCATAATGTTGAAACAAAAACCAGATTCCCACCGCAGAAAGCAGGATAATGCCGGCCTTGATCCATGTGTTTCGCATAATCGTTACCAGTGTAAAAAAAATGGATACAGCCATGCCTATAAACGGGGCGAGGAAAATGAAGAGCAATATCTTAATGATGTATTCCATTTCCAAAATGATGTTCAGTGATGTAAAACCTTTGGTAAGGAACGCATGGGAAATAGCTGCACCAGCAAAACCGCCTATGAGCGTGTGCGAGGAAGAAGAAGGAATGCCATACCACCAGGTAAGCAGGTTCCAGAAAATCGCTGCAATCAGCCCGGCCAATATTACCGGCAAGGTGATGTAATCATTGTGTACGGTTTTTCCAATGGTATTGGCTACGGCATGGTCTTTGAATATGAAAAAGGCAACAAAGTTGAAAAATGCGGCCCACACAACAGCCTGGAATGGCGTAAGTACTTTTGTGGAAACAATAGTGGCAATAGAATTGGCGGCATCGTGAAAACCATTAATATAATCGAAAATAAGGGCCAGTATAACAATAACTATTAAGAGCGTCATAATGATATTTTAGTAATTGATGGATCAAAAAAAGCCTTCCGTACCGGGTTAAGCATATTTGACAATGATACTTTCAATAACATTAGCCGCATCTTCACATTTATCCGTAACGATTTCAAGGCTTTGGAATATCTCTCTTTTCTTAATGACTTCTTTTGCATCTACTTCTTCTGCGAATAACCTTTCAATACTCATGTCGAAAATATCATCTCCCTGATTTTCAATACTGTTGATAGCAACCAATGCATCTGTGATGCGGCGCATATTTTTCATGTCGCGTAATTCTGTAACAGCTTTATGTACATGTGTACAGCCATTTGCTATTAATTCTGCCATTTTCTGTATACCCGTATCGTTAGGGTTAACACGGTAAAAGTTGATTTTCTTGGCAGAAGAATAAATATAATCCGCTATATCATCCAGCGAAGAGGCAAGGTAATGAATGTCTTCTCTGTCAAAAGGAGTTATAAAATTTTTTCCGAGTTCGGTAAATATCTTATGTGTATAATCATCATTTACATGTTCCATATCTTCAATTTCCTGTATCAATTGCGCTCTCTTATCAAAATCGGGTTCGTTGACTACATCTTTGAGTTTCTCTCCCATTTTCACAAGTTCATGAGATACACTTTCAAACAACTGGTAGAATATCTTGTCTTTGGGCAAAAAGATCTTAAGAATTGAATTTAGAGCTGACATGATAAAATTTTTTGCAAAATTATAGCTATTGCCCTCCGGCATATCAGCTTTGAAATTGTTAATGATTCCTTAACATTGAAATAATATTA
>CAZKPH010000139.1:0-6221 GCA_964554605.1 uncultured Ferruginibacter sp. | reverse complement strand
CGTAATGCAAACGGAAGATGGGCAGGTCGTGGAACCACATAGTATTTCGGCGGGTTTGGATTATCCCGGGATCGGCCCCTTGCATGCGCATTTGTATACAAGTGGCAGGGGAATATTCCTCAGTGCTACGGATAAAGAAGCTTTGCAAGCTGCTTTTGAATTGACAAGATTGGAAGGTATTATTCCTGCCCTTGAGAGTTCTCATGCCTTATTTGCGCTAAATAAAATCACCTTTAAGAGGGATGATACTGTTGTGATTTGCCTTAGCGGCCGGGGAGACAAAGATCTTGATACATACATGAAAAATATGGAATAACTATGATGAACAGAATAGATAAACTTTTTGCTGAAAAAAAACAACCTGTGCTTAATGTATACTGTACGGCAGGCTATCCCCGGATTGACAGTACTGCCGAAGTAATAATGTCGCTACAGGAAAGTGGCGCAGACCTGATCGAAATTGGTATGCCCTATAGTGACCCATTGGCCGATGGGCCTGTTATCCAGCAAAGTAATATGGTTGCGTTGCAGAACGGTATGACAATACCATTGTTGCTGGATCAATTAAACGCCATAAAATATAGTGTAAGCGTTCCTGTTATACTTATGGGTTATATGAATCCTGTAATGCAACTTGGTATGGAAAAATTCTGTTCTGCTGCTGCCGGTGCCGGGGTAGATGGGATCATTTTGCCAGACCTGCCCATCTATGAGTACGAAACGGAATACAGCCCTTTCTTCGAGAAAAATGGGTTGAAATTTATTTTTCTGATAACGCCGGAAACAACTGAGGAGCGGATACGAAAGATCGATTCGCTAAGCGGCGGGTTTATTTATGCAGTTTCTTCATCGTCTACTACAGGAAACGAAAGGCCTATCTCCCAGCAGGAAGCATATTTCCGGAAACTACAGGCATTGCAACTAAAGAATCCGGTATTGGTTGGATTTGGTATAAAAGATAAAGCAACTTTCAAGGCGGCAACTGCTTTCACGAGAGGAGCAATCATCGGAAGTGCTTATATTAAGGCCATTCAGCATACATTAGATATTGAAGGTGCTACAAAAAAATTCTTAAATAGTGTTATTGGTGGATAAAATTCACAGAAACAAAGTAGATTGCAACCTAAATATCAATTCATGCGCAGGATATTATTTTTGTTTTTGATGACACCTACTTTTTTGGCGGGCCAGGTGAAAAAATCTAACGTAATTAAAAAAGCGAATGCTACTGTTGCCAAAACTGTAGTACGCCCTGAGGGTTATGTTGTAAATGGTTTTATAACAGGGGTTACGGATGGGACTAAAATATTCCTGCTTAACGGACAAACAGGTGTTGCTGAGGGAGAATCATTAACAAATAAAGGCAGGTTTTCCTTCCAGGGAAAATTGCAATTTCCTGATTTTAAATTGGTACAAATAAGTTCTCAGCCCGGGTATATCCCTTTGTTTTTAGATAATAGTATTGTAACGCTGAAAGTAAAAAAAGATTCGCTCGATAAGGCAAAGATATCCGGTTCTGCTTCACATAGGGATTATGAATTGTTTACCCGTTCAATAGAGCCGTATAAAGCATTATTTAGCGAAAATCCTATGCCTGATTCAGTTGCAGAGAGGATAGCAAGAGGAATCTGTGAGGATTTTGCCAGGAAACACCCTCAATCTTATATTACACCTTTAGCAATCATTCGTTATAATCAGGTGGCCGGGTATGAAGAAAATAAAACCGAAGAGCTTTATAACCTGCTTTCTTCTGATGTAAAAAGTACGCCAATGGCAGGGTATCTGGCCCAGCAGGTAACAGAGATGCGGAGGAACGCTATTGGAACCATTATGCCGGATTTCACAATGGCAGATACTGCAGGTAGGCCCTTCAGCCTGTCTGAATTGAAAGGTAAATATGTACTGATTGATTTTTGGGCCAGTTGGTGCCATCCATGCCGGGAAGAGAATCCGAATGTTGTGGCGGCTTATAATACGTTCAAGAATAAAAATTTTACTGTTTTAGGCGTTTCACTGGATAAGGCTAAGAATGCATGGATAGATGCAATTAAAATGGATAGCCTTACATGGACCCATGTAAGCGATCTGAAAGGATGGGCAAATGCTGTGGCTATTCAGTTCGGCATTAATAGTATCCCCCAGAATATTTTGATTAATAAAGATGGAAAAATAATCGGTAAAAACCTGCGGGGGCCTGCTTTAATGCAGAAACTCAGCCGGGTGTTGCAATAGGGGTCAAGTGAGTTGCCTTCTATATAATTGTACTGTGTTTTCAAGCCCGAAACAAAGAGCATCGCATATTAATGCATGCCCGATCGAAACTTCAAGTAATCCTTCGATTTTTTTATGAAAATACTGAAGGTTGTTTAGATCCAAATCATGCCCGGCATTGATGCCTAATCTTTTTTCCAATGCTTTTTCCGCTGCAGCAATATATGGAGCGATAGCTTTTTCCTTATTCCCTTCGGCATAGCCTCTTGCGTAAGACTCGGTGTATAGTTCTATTCTGTCTGTTCCTGTCAATGCGGCTCCTTCCACCATTTCCAAAACAGGGTCAACAAAAATAGATACTCTAATCCCGGCTTGTTTAAAAACAGGGATAATCCCTGCCAAATAGTCTTTGTATTTTACGGTATCCCATCCATGGTTAGAGGTCAACTGGCCCGTTGCATCGGGTACAAGCGTTACCTGGTCGGGTTTATTAGCCAGCACCAGATCTACAAATTTTTGCTCTGTACAGTTCCCTTCTATATTAAATTCGGTATGGATATTTTTCTTTAGCTCATACACATCTGCATACCTGATATGGCGTTCATCAGGACGAGGATGTACGGTTATGCCCTGCGCACCGAAACGTTCCATATCCAGGGCCGTTTTAAGCAAGTCGGGGTTGTTGCCACCTCTGCTGTTTCTCAGTGTAGCAATTTTATTTATATTTACCGAAAGTTTTGTCATGTTGCAAATTTACTAACTGTAAATGTAACATGCAGGCACTTTTGAAAATCACTTAAAAATCATATTTATGAAATTAAGTACGCTACTTATCGGAGCGCTATTGCTATCACAATTGTCATTTGCGCAATCATCATCCAAATCAAAAACAGTACCACCAAAAGATACGCTTATCTGGCTTGCCGGAGAATGGAAGGGTATAGGGTATCAGGTAGACGGAGCTACTTGGGATATTGTACTCAGTAAGGATTCAGCATCCGGGAAAGTTACAATCTCATACCCCACGCTTGGTTGTTCAGGCAGTTGGAATTTCGTGTCATCCGGCTGTGGACAGGCCGTCTATCAGGAAAATATTGCAGAAGGGGTAGGCACTTGCGACCAGGGTGCCATTGTAACAATAAGCAGGATAAAAGAAGGATATATTAATATAGCCTATTTTTTGCCGGGAACTCCCGAAAAATTAATTGCTTATAGTGTTTTGAGAAAATTATAAGACTGTTCTTCGTGCCCGTACCGGCCTCTTGCAGCTAAGTTCTAAAAAAGCAAAAGCCCTTCATCGGAAGGGCCTCTGTTTATAGTATATATAATTGAATCGTTCGCTGTTTTTTATATCTTTTTAGCAGGGTGTTGTGTATCATGGCTGATAAGGTCTGCTTCTCCAAGCGGTTTGTCTTTTGCAAAATCAACAAGGATAGGTGCTGCAACAAATATGGAAGAATACGTGCCGGTGATAATACCTATCAGCATTGCAAATGCAAATCCACGTGTTACCTCACCGCCAAACAAGAATAGTATCAACAATGTCAGGAACACGGTTAAGGAGGTCATGATAGTCCTGCTCAGCGTATCATTGATAGCCCTGTTGATAATACTGCCTTTTTCACTGGCTTTGGATCCTTTACTATATTCACGGATACGGTCGAATACGATTACGGTATCATTCATACTGAAACCAATAACGGTAAGTACCGCTGCGATGAAGTGCTGGTCTATTTCCAGCGGGAAAGGAACTACATTTTTCAGGAACGAGAAAACAGCCAGCGTTACAAATACGTCGTGGAGCAGTGCCACGATAGTTCCAAGCGAATACCTCCAGTCCCTGAAACGGATAAAAATATAAATGAAGATTATTAGGATTGCAAATATTGTAGCTTTAACAGCCCCTTTTTTGAGATCATCTGATATTGACGGCTGAACTGTCTGAGAACTTTGTATATAGTTCTTGGAAAAATCAGAATATGAAATATTAGGTAATACTTTTTTCAGCCCTTCGTATAATTTGGTTTGTACGAGGCTGTCGGCATTATCCTGACCTTTCATAAATGAAGTAGTAATATTCAGATGCTTGCTATCTCCAACAGTTTTGATTACCGGATAATCGCCACCCAGGCTGTTCTTAAGATCATCCCTGATGTCATCATTTTTTACAGCCTGGGGGAATTTAACAGTATAACTGCGTCCTCCCTTGAATTCTACGCCTTCATGGAAACCATTGAAGAAGGAACCCACTCCCAGCAGCAGTACGACTACGGATATACTGTAAGCAATCTTACGGTATTCAATAAATTTGAAACTGGCATGTTTGAATATGCGACGTGAAATCTTTGTGAAGTAATTGAAATGCCTGTTCTTATTTGTCCAGAAGTCAGTAATCAGGCGGGATACAAGGATACCGCAAAATAAGGAAAGTACTATCCCCAACATTTGCGTGGTAGCAAAGCCCAAAACGGGCCCCAGCCCAAAGTAGAAAAGGATTGCAGCAGTCAGGAAAGTTGTTACGTGGGCATCGATAACGGGCGCCAGTGAACGCTTATATCCGTCAATAACCGATTGCTGATAAGATTTTCCCCGGGTTAATTCTTCTTTGATCCTTTCAAATATAATAACGTTGGTATCAACGGCCATACCGATAGTAAGCACCAAGCCTGCAATACCTGCAGCGGTAAGCGTGAAGCCCATTGCACTCAATACGCCAATAGTGAAGAGCAGGTTCAGAATCAATGATATGTTGGCTACCCAGCCTCCGGTATTGTAATATAAAAGCATAAGGCCGAATATTACAAGGAAAGAAATGGCAAATGACATTGCCCCGCCTTTTACCGCTTCCTGGCCGAGAGTAGGCCCTACAACTTGTTCTGCAACAATCTTAGCCGGGGCATTAGTCTTACCGGATTTTAATATATTGGCAAGGTCCTGAGCCTGTTCTATAGTAAAGTTCCCTGAAATTTCCGAGTTGCCGCCCTCTATCGGGCCGTTTACATTTGGTGCGGAATAAACGATATCATCCAATACAATAGCTATAGGCCTGTTCACATTGTCTGTAGTCATTTTAGCCCAGGTTTTTGAACCTGTTGCCGTCATCTGCATTTTAATGGATGGCCGACCATGTTCGTCATAACCCTGGCTGGATTCTTCCACGGCATCACCTTCCAGCTTGGCCTTATCACTTCCCAGTACGGTTTTAACAGCATACAAAGGATAATAGCGTTCGCCGGTTTTTTCTACTTTTTCTTCAACACCATAGAGGAATTTACAATCGGCAGGGAAGCTGTTTCGTATAATATCCAGATTGGTATAGGTATTGAAGGCCCCGGTATCTTTAATGCTGATATTCCCAAGGGCAGAAGCATAAACAGGCTTTCCGTTCTTATCCTGCTGTGGCCCTATTGGCCTGAGTATTTTAAGGAATTCGTTTTTATGAGCAGCAAGTTTGGCAGTATCCACTGATGTTTTCCCTGCAGAATCTTTAGAAATAACGCCACTCAGGTATTCTGATAATGTTTTGTCTGCATTTTCAATCGGCTTTTCAAGTTCCTGTATATTGTAAACTTCCCAAAATTGCAAATTGGCACTTGCCTGCAGGTATTTACGAACTCTTTCTTTATCGGTAATGCCTGCCAGTTCCACATTGATAATCCCTTTAGTTTCATCAAGGTTAATATTAGGCTGTGCTACGCCGAATTTGTCAATACGTTTCAACAATATCTTGTAGGTTTCTTTAATAGCTGTTTGCGAAACCGCCCTGATCTGTTCAATGACTTTGTCATCATTGTCTGTTATCTTGATTTGTTTGCCGGCTCCGGCAAAGATAGAAGACAGTGGCGTATTAGGATTCTGTTGTTTAAATACTTTTGAAAATATAGTAATATAATCGGCATCATTATTAACTTTTTCCGCAGTAGAGGTTTGGATGGCTTTTAACAAAGCAGGGTCTTTCGGGTTGTTGCTCAAAGATTTCAGCAGGCATGCCAGCCATATGCCTGCATGAG
>CAZKPH010000138.1:0-6225 GCA_964554605.1 uncultured Ferruginibacter sp. | reverse complement strand
AAAATTTGTTGGGATTGACATAATTTGAAAATTATTTTGATTAACAATAAAAAAACTGTAATGCAGAAAACTTGCTGAAGAAGTTATTGCTATTGCATTTTCAAAGACTCTAAATTCAACACAAAATTACCTCCGAAAAAAATATACCCACCTGACCAAAATTAGTTTTCGACATGATTTCTGTTATTATTTTGCTTTTTTTACAAAAAAACCAGCCATGCTGAAAAAAAAATTAAAGTATATTTTTTCCTATGCTTGAAAAATCATATAAGTTTTCAAAAAAATAAATATCGTTTTTAACACCATGTGTATAAAAATACAGCCAATATTTCTACTGTAATTTGTTAAATTTGAAAAGGATGAAAAGTTGACATAACTAACCATAACTAAACCCATACTACATTGACAGAAACAATCATCAACCTCGATACCGTTAACCCGATTGAGTTTTTTGGAGTAAACAACGACAAACTCAATATTCTGAAAAAGAAATTCCCTCTCCTGAAAATATTAAGCCGTGGCACGCAGGTTAAACTCAGTGGTGCTCCTGAGCAAGTTGTCGATGCAAAAGAAAAGATTGACCTGATCATTCAGTATATAGAGCGAAACGGGCATATGAGCGAGAATTATTTTGAACAAATACTAGGGGGCGATGACCAGCAGGCTGTAGACAATTTCATAGACAGGAACCCGAATGATATTCTTGTTTTTGGTCCTAATGGTAAGACCGTAAGAGCAAGGACCGCCAACCAGAAAAAAATGGTTAGCGCAGTAGACAAGAATGATATTGTTTTCGCTATTGGCCCCGCAGGAACAGGCAAAACTTATACTGCCGTCGCTCTGGCAGTAAGAGCACTTAAAAATAAAACCGTAAAAAAGATCATCCTTACAAGGCCTGCTGTAGAAGCCGGAGAAAACCTGGGATTTCTGCCGGGCGACCTGAAAGAAAAAATTGACCCCTATTTGCGCCCGCTATATGATGCCCTCGACGATATGATCCCGGCTGATAAACTTGGGTATTATATGTCTACAAGAACAATAGAAATTGCTCCTTTGGCATATATGAGAGGCCGTACATTGGATAATGCTTTCATCATACTTGATGAAGCACAAAATACTAATGACGGCCAATTAAAAATGTTCCTTACCCGTATTGGCGCCAATGCAAAAGCTATAATCACAGGTGACCCCACGCAGATAGATCTTCCAAAGAATATGAAAAGTGGAATTGATAAAGCGCTTCGCATCCTAAAGAAGATCGAAGGCATTGGCCATGTAGAACTGGATGAAGAAGATGTTGTAAGGCACAAACTGGTTAAGGCTATTATCAAAGCTTATGACAAAGACAGGGAACAGGAAATGAAAAGCCAGCATCATCCCTGACCACAATAATATTTTAAGATCATATTTTTATGAAGAAAACGTTAATTGCAATTTCAGTTGCACTATTTCTTATTTCTTTTACTCGCTGCGCCAGCCCCGGAAACCAATCTCCGGAAACAGTTCTGGAAAATTTTTTTGAAGCCCTCGGGAAAAATAATATTGAAAAAGCAAGGAAATTGGCAACAGCCGACAGCAAGGCTACACTGGATATGATGGAAATGGCTGAGAAGAAAGCTTC
Source organism: uncultured Ferruginibacter sp. (assembly GCA_964554605.1). GTDB lineage: Bacteria > Bacteroidota > Bacteroidia > Chitinophagales > Chitinophagaceae > Ferruginibacter. The sequence goes on along the minus strand of CAZKPH010000138.1, from coordinate 4,604 downwards.
CGGCTTTGATGAATATGATAAAAATAAAATGGAGTTTAGCACAGCAAAGATAGAAGGGGAAAAAGCTATTATTAGTGTAAAAGATAAAAAATCCGGTGATAACACTAATTTTTTATTAAAAAAAGAAAACGGGAGTTGGAAGGTTGTTTTCAATTCGTCTTTTGTGATGCAAATGTTAATGGAGAAGGCAAAGAAAAACGGCATTGAAATTCCTGAACTGAACAAAGTACCATAAAAATCCCATCCTGATTTCAAAAGACAGCGTTCCAGAGAAATAGTATTTTAGCAGCCTTTATAAAATGGAGGATATCAAAAAGTTCCCTAACTTTAGACATGCTTAAAAGATCATTAAAAGCGGCTATCATCCCCATTATCTTGGCTACTGCCTGTTCTCGCAATGAACCGGTTCCGAATACGGATATAGATATCACACGTGCATTTATAAAAAATACACTTCAGGATAATTTTGATAACGCCAGGACATTCATCTTTCCCGATTCGTTAAACAAAGTATATTTCGATCTTTTCGATAAACAGTATCATCAGAAAAACAAAACAGAACTCGATAATTACAAGAATGCGGATATTATTATCAACGAGATCGATAATGTAAGCGATTCCGTAACAGTTATCAATTATTCTAATAGTTATAAAAAAAATTACAGGACTGTTATCAAAGCTGTCCGTATAAACGGGAAATGGATGATTGATTTTAAATATACCGTTTCCGGTAATCTTTAATAAGAAAATATGTTTAAAAATTTTGCTCTTGTTGCAATGGGAGGCGCATTGGGATCTATGATCCGGTATGGGACATATTTAATTGTAGGCCCCCGCCACTTCCCATTCAGTACGCTTATTATCAATATCATCGGAAGTTTTATCATAGGCGCAGTAATTGGCATCGGGATTAAGTACACTAATTTTCCCGAAGGGACAAAATTATTTCTCGCAGTAGGTATATGCGGCGGGTTTACAACTTTCTCTTCTTTTTCTATTGAAAATGTCAATCTCCTGCAAAATGGAAAATATTTTCTTTGCCTGGCTTATATTCTAAGCAGTATCCTACTAGGCATGTTTGCCGCATGGGGAGGATATGAAACCGGCTTAAGGACATAATTTTTACAAAAAAAATAAAAACATATGTATATTCTGCATCCCTGGCATGGTGTCCATTATGGAGAAAGGGCTCCGAAAATCGTTACCGGAATCATAGAGATACCGCAAGGATCAAGGGCTAAGTATGAAGTTGATAAGACAACGGGGTTATTGAAACTGGACCGTGTTATTTACTCATCTTTCCATTACCCTATCAATTATGGCTTCATTCCCCAAACTTTAGGGCACGACGGCGACCCACTTGATATATTGGTTATGTGTAGTGAGGTAATCCAGCCTCATTGTATGGTAGAAGCTACTGTTATCGGCAATATGCAGATGATAGACCATGGGGAAATGGATGATAAAATTATTGCTGTAGCCACTGAGGACCCCACTGTAAACCATTTTAAAAACGTCAATGAGCTTCCTTCACACTTTATAGCAGTACTGAAAAATTACTTTGAACAGTATAAAGTACTGGAAGATAAGATTGTGGCTATCGAAGATTTTCAAAGTAAGGAAATTGCTTACAATATCATCAATGAAGGCATTGAACTATACAAAGAAAAATTTCCTCATTAATGACAGAAAATAAAACAAAAATGAGCATATCGGTTGTACTGATCGTTATTATTATCGGGCTTGCTGCCGGATTCCTTAGTGGAATGGTGGGTGTTGGTGGAGGGCTTATCATAGTACCGGCACTGGTATATTTTATGCACTTTTCCCAACATACTGCCCAAGGTACCTCACTGGGGCTTATCCTATTACCGGTAGGAATATTGAGTGTGATACAATACTATAAACAAGGGCATATTGATTTCCTCGTTGTAGCAATTCTTGCTATCGGATTCCTTGCCGGAAGCTATTATGGGAGTAAACTGGCGCTTAGCCTTCCGCAGGATACAGTAAAAAAAATATTTGCACTCCTTATGATAGTTATTGCCATAAAAATGTTCTTTTTTGATACCAGTAAGGCCAAAGCTCCTCAAAAATCAATTGCAGATAAAGCGGCGCAAGCTGAGAAGCCAGGAAAATGATTTCCACAAAAAATGAATTATATATTTATGGAAAAAAACATCAGGAATATCTTAGTATTACAGAAATATTATTTTGAGTACCGACCGATACCAACATATCACCGATGAAGAACTTCTCAGGTTGTTCTATACAGACAGCAATAATGAATGGCTGGGAATCCTCCTGAAACGTTACACAATGCTCTTGTTTGGTGTATGTATGAAATACCTGAAAAATGAAGACCTGGCAAAAGATGCAGTACAACAAGTATACCTGAAAACCCTTTCGGAGTTGCACAAATACAGGGTTACCTACTTTAAAAGCTGGATATATATGGTGGCCAAGAATTATTGTCTGATGCAACTGAGAAATTACAACAAACACGAAAGTGAAATCAACGAAAGGGTACTTTCCGCCCCTGACGAAACAGAAAGCAAAGACATTTTCTTGCAAAAGGACCTTACACTGACACTTCTGGAAACTGCATTGGAGGAACTGAATACAGAACAAAAACAATGTGTAACTTTATTCTATCTGGACAAAAAAAGCTACCAGGATATATCCGATTTTACAGGCTATACGCTTCTGGAAGTAAAAAGTTATATTCAAAATGGAAAGCGAAATCTAAAAAACAGACTGCTAAGCCTGACAAATAATGAATAATGACCTGAAGAACATATTAGCCAATTCCAACAAAGACATCGATAATCAGAAATTGATGGACTATATTCATCAACAATTGTCGAAAGAGGATAGCCATGAGGTGGAGAGTACAATGAATGACGATCCTTTTCTCAATGATGCTGTTGAAGGATTACAACATTTAGATACTGGCAGATCCATTTCGTCTATCACAGACCAGTTGCATGAAGAACTTCAGAAACAAATAAGTAAAAAGAAAAAACGGAGAGAGAAAAGAAAATGGAAAGATTCGCCGGTTATCTATATCGCCGTAATCATCATACTTCTGCTAATTATCATTTGCTATCTCGCATTAAAAGCATATCTGTAATTCTACGTTTTGTCGCAAAAAAAAGACATTTATTGTAATACAATAAATGTCTTACTATTTAAATTCTTTGTTGGTATCCGCCCTGCCCTACTCGAAATTTAGATCGAGTCCAAGCCCTCTCAACTCATGTACCAATACATTAAATGATTCGGGAACTCCCGGACGCGGAATATTCTCTCCTTTTACAATAGCTTCATATGTCTTAGCCCTTCCGATGATATCATCAGACTTCAGGGTAAGCAATTCCTGCAGAATATTAGATGCACCGTATGCTTCAAGCGCCCAAACTTCCATTTCGCCAAAGCGCTGCCCACCAAATTGGGCTTTACCACCCAGCGGTTGTTGTGTAATAAGGCTGTACGGGCCAATTGAACGAGCGTGCATCTTATCATCAACCATATGATGCAGTTTAATGATATAAATAACACCTACGGTCGCTTTTTGATCAAATCTTTCGCCGGTTTCCCCATCATAAAGATAAGTATGCCCAAATGTAGGCAACCCGGCTTCAGTAATCCTTCCGGCTATCTCATCAACACTGGCACCGTCAAATATCGGAGTTGCAAATTTCAAACCTAGTTTCTGCCCCGCCCATCCAAGAACAGTTTCATATATCTGTCCGAGATTCATACGGCTAGGCACGCCCAACGGATTCAGCACAATATCAACAGGAGTACCATCTTCCAGGAATGGCATATCTTCCTGGCGTACGATTTTGGCTACAATACCTTTGTTACCATGCCGTCCAGCCATCTTATCCCCCACTTTCAGTTTTCGTTTAACAGCCAGGTATACTTTCGCTAATTTAAGGACACCAGCAGGCAATTCGTCTCCAATACTGATATTGAACTTCTCCCTTTTGTAACGCCCTAACTCTTCATTATACTTGATATTGTAATTGTGCAATAATATATTGATAAGATCATCTGTCTGTGCATCGCCTGTCCACCCCAAAGGGTTAACATTCAGGTAATCAATATTGGAAAGATTCTTCTGATTGAATTTTGCTCCTTTGCCAATCAAAGATTCACCAAAATTATTGCTGACACCTGCAGAAGTTTTATCTTTAAGCAGTGTAACCAGTTTGCTCACAAGCAATTCCAGGATATCAGATTCATTCTTTTCATGTGTTTTCTCAATTTTTTCCAGACTTGCCTTTTCCCTAACCTTAGCATTCTTATCTTTTTTGGCACGCTGAAATAATTTTTTATTAATTACGACACCCTCTGTTCCGCTTGGCGCTTTTAAAGAAGCATCTTTAGCATCGCCTGCTTTGTCGCCGAATATAGCACGCAATAGTTTTTCTTCCGGAGTCGGGTCACTTTCTCCTTTCGGGGTAATTTTTCCTATGATGATATCCCCTTCTTTAATATGAGCCCCAATGCGGATGATACCATTCTGATCCAGATCTTTGGTAGCCTCCTCGCTTACGTTCGGAATATCAGGAGTCAGTTCTTCTTCGCCCAATTTG
>CAZKPH010000137.1:0-6228 GCA_964554605.1 uncultured Ferruginibacter sp. | reverse complement strand
GGCACTTATAAAAACATGCCACCCGCAGACAAGAATTTGTATAGCAGCAGAATTAACCTCAGAGAACGAATATATAAAAACCAAAACTGTACAGGAGTGGAGTAAAGAAAAAATTAGTTTACATAAAATACCTGCTATCTTTTTAATGATGGCATAGTGCTTATGTGCAATTAAGTAAGTTTTCTATTTAACTTCTATTATTTTATCCACAATATACCTCGAATCCCCCCGCCATGGCAATGTGCGTAATTTTTCCTTATAATGCAACCGTACATATCTCCCTTCCGCAGAAATTAGTTTTTTGGCAACACTATCTTCCGCAACACTAAATATCCATTTATTCTGTTCATTGATAAGCATTGGGTTACTTCCACCGATTATCATTTCTCCTTCGTAAGTCTTAAACACATATCCCTTGTGTGAGAATTTGTAGAGTGTACCCGCTCTCTCCCCATCACTGTAGGTATATAATAAAAGCACCAGTATATATATCACAAAGCAGGCAGCCAATATGCCCAAAACCGAAAAAATGAAGCGCCTCATATATGATAATTTATTACAAACTTAATACATTAGCAATAATATTAACTATCACCGGCAATATTAAATCCGTAAATTGCATCCTGCTTAAAAAAAAGGAATAATAATGAATATTGCGATCGTTTGCTATCCCACATTCGGTGGAAGCGGAGTATTAGCAACAGAGTTGGGCAAAGCCCTTGCCGATAAGGGGCACAATATACATTTCATTACGTATCAGCAACCGGTAAGGCTAAGTGGCTTCCATGCCAATATTTTCTATCATGAGGTAAGGGTGCCAACGTATCCTTTATTTGATTACCCTCCCTACGAAACGGCTCTTGCCAGCACTATGGTAGATGTTATATTGAACCACGATATTCAACTCCTGCATGTTCATTATGCTATACCTCACGCTGCCGCTGCTTATATGGCTAAGCAAATCCTTTTGCTCCAGGGAAAAAAAATACCGGTAATCACAACCCTTCATGGAACGGATATTACCCTGGTAGGGAGAGACAAAACTTACAGCCCGGTGGTTACATTTTCCATGATGGAAAGCGATGCGCTTACTGCTGTTTCCGAGAACCTTAAAAATGAAACATATAAAAACTTCGATATAAAGAAAGATATCCGGGTCATTCACAATTTTGTCGATGTAAAAAGATTCAATAAAAAACCGGTAGATGCTTTCAAAAAACTTATTTCTCCTAATGGTGAAAGAATCATTGTACATGCCTCCAATTTCAGAAAAGTAAAGAGGGTGGATGATGTAGTACATACATTTATCAAGATAACAGAGCAATTACCTTCCAAATTGCTGCTATTGGGCGATGGGCCGGAAAGGCCCTATGTAGAATCCATTTGCAGAGATTGTATTATATGCGATAAGATCAAATTTCTTGGAAAACAGGATCAAATGGAAGATATCCTGCCAATTGCCGATCTGTTTTTATTAACCAGCGAATACGAAAGTTTCGGGCTGGCAGCTTTGGAAGCTATGGCAGCGGAAGTACCTGTAATATCAACTAATGCAGGAGGTTTGCCGGAAATTATGGAAGATGGATTTTGCGGCTATATGAGCAATGTGGGAGACATTGGCGATATGTGTACAAATGCACTTAAGATACTTACCGACGATTCATCACTGAAAACTTTCAAGGCAAATGCACTTATTCAGGCAAAAAAATTCGACATAGACAATATTGTACCCAAGTACGAAATATTATATGAAGAAATGATTGCTGCAAATCAATGATGGCGCAACCATATTTCCGGGTTGATATTTCCCTTTTCATTACTTATTATAAGATCAATAGAGCCAATACCTTCATCATCAGCGCCTGCCCTGCCGATTGCTTGTCCTGTTTTAACGGACTGGCCTTTACTTAGGTTTACGCCGTGAAGATTGCTGTATGTAGTAAAATAGCGCCCATGTTTTATTACAACAATAACCATATCCTCAATATTTTGGACGGCGGAAACCTCACCATCAAAAACAGCTTTAACTGTTGTTCCAATATCAGTGCCAATTGTTATTCCCGGATTATCAATCTGTATTTTCCCGGGCAATACATTTATTCCAAATCCCATTTTTTTATACCCTTTGTCAACCGGCCATGGCAGATACCCCCGATTATTTTCGAAACTTGCATTTAATGCAACATCTTTATCAGAAATAAGCAAAACACTCTCATGTTTCACAGGCGCAGTCGCTTTGGGCTTTGCACTCCCGGCCACAGTTATGGAAGGTGGGGCTGAAGGTTTTAATGCTCTATTTCTTTTTTTAATATCTTCGATTACTGCAGCTATAGCTGCAGTAACTTTAGCCATCTGTTTCTTGGAAGCCGCAATATGGTTATTAAGTTCTTTACTCTGCGCTTTCAGTTTTTTTACTATCTGGTTTTTCTCTTCCTCCTGCGTTGCCAATGCTACTTTTTCTTTGTTCTGTGTTTCCAGGGCTTCATTCTTTTTTAACTTCGTCCCCGATAATTCAGTAACTCTTTCTCTTAATAACCCTTGAGTCCGAAGAATATTTTCTCCCTGCATTTCACGATAGGTTCTATAGGTCTTAAGGTAGGTGATCCGCTTAATGGCATCATTAAAACTTGATGCAGAAAAAATAAAATTTAAAAAATCGGAGTTGCTCCTGTTCTTATATGCATATACCATACTTTTGGCATATTCCTGTTTTAAAGTATCCAGTAATAAAGAGAGTTTATAAACATCTCTTTGCGAACGGGCAATATCATTGTCAAGCAGGCGAATTTCTTTATTGATATTTTCAATAACGCTATTTTGTAAATCCAGTTTTCGTTGTATTGCCTGCAATTCCCCCAGGCTTACCTTGGTAGATTTCTTTGTTTTTTCAAGTAATTGTTGTGTTTTCTCTATTTCCTTCCTTATTTCCTGGCGTTGCTTTTCCAGTTCTAACTGTTCCTTGCTTTTGGGCGGCTGGGCCACTACCGTAAGGGTACAGAAAAACAGTATCAAGCTTGTTATTATGAATCTTGTCATGCGTCTTATTTACGGTTTTTTCAAAAATACAATTCAGTATCTTATCTCAGAAGCAGGAAAAGCTAACATACTGTGTATAATTGCCTGGCTATCGTCTTTTTTTATAATTTTTTGGGATATTGAAAGAGTTTGATAATTCTTTATTAAAATCGTATTGTTTAAAATTTAGGCGAATATCCAGTTTATTCTTCTCAGATACTGTTATTTCCCGGTAAGTGGAAAAATTATAACTGCCAAAAACCGGCACATAATCACCATAGGTAATATCTGCTGTACGGTGCCTGTCGATATCAACATCATCCAGCTTACTGTGTATAAGCCTGCCACTATTTGTAAGGGTAAGTAAATGTTTAAAATATTTTCCGGAAATGGAAAGCAGAGTTTTGTCGTCGGACTGCCTGAAAGAAATAACATCCCCGTCCATATATACAGCATTACCGACAATCAGGTCCTGCAAAGTTTTAAAATCAAAAGGGATCTCGGTAACATCCTGTAAATAATTCAATGAACGGAATTGAACCTCTTTATTTATTTTATCTACAACAGTTACGCTATCCTTTGTAATCAAAATCCTGAAGGCTTCAATATTGAAGATTGTCGCATACATAGATACCCAGATCAGGCTGTCTTTCATAACATGTACATAAGCAGTCACATTAGACTGTTTTCCACTATTATCAACATATTCAACCTTAATTTTAGCAGCAAATGTCTTAAAATCAATATTTGATTTATGCAAGCTGTCAACAGTCCTGCTCATCATCAATAAAGAGTCATCAGAAGATCTGCTGGTAATGATCACAGAAGATGTATCTTTTTTATTAATTGCCGTTTGTATTTTTTTTGTAGAACGGCAACTTAGTGTAAAGCCTGCCAGTACTATCAAAGATAAAATCCAATAAAGTTTTATTACTTTCATCAATTTCACTGTTTTATTGCTAACGTTTACCGGTATGGCCGAATCCCCCATCCCCCCTATCCGTATCATTCAATTTTTGTACCAATTGTAGTTCCATCTTTTCTACTTTATTTAATACCATTTGAGCGATCCTGTCTCCGGATTGAATAATTTGTGTTTCATTACTAAGGTTAATCAGGATAATTTTTATTTCACCCCTGTAATCGGAATCAATAGTTCCCGGTGTATTCAGGCAGGTTATGCCTTGCTTAACAGCTAGCCCGCTTCTTGGGCGTATCTGTATCTCATAACCTTCCGGGATCTCTACAAACAGGCCGGTAGGGACTAACACTCTCTCCAAAGGTTTAATAATTACAGCTTCCCGGATATCGGCCCGTACATCCATACCGGAAGACCCGCCGGTTTCATATACCGGTAAGGCATTGCCCGACCTATTCACAATTTTAATTTCGACGGTGCGCATAGCAACAAAGGTAAGTTGTAGAAGATGATCTTTTAATGGTTATGCTTTTTTAACAAAATTCTTAGGAAGTTCTTTCCAATAAAACAGAGGCGTACGCTACGAGCCCTTCTTCTCTTCCTACAAAACCCAACCGCTCTGTTGTAGTAGCTTTAATGGATACATCCATATCGCTTATTTGTAAAATTCGGGAGATTACTTTTTGCATTTGGGGAATATACGGTTTGATCTTGGGGGCCTGTAGGCATAGGGTACTATCAATATTGGCAACTTTGTATCCCGCACAATTAATTTATAAGTTTCTTCCAAAAGAATCTTGCTGTCAATATTCCTGAACCTGTCGTCCGTATCGGGAAAATGCAAACCGATATCGCCCAAGCAAGCCGCCCCCAACAAAGCATCGCAAATGGCATGTAATAATACATCTGCATCACTATGACCAAGGGCCCCTTTTTCATGAGGTATTTTGACCCCCCCGAGCCATAATTCCCTTTCCGGAACTAATTGATGAAAATCTATACCAAATCCTATCCTGATGTTCATATAAATTTTATTGGTAAATATCTGAAAAATGAATGTGATTTGAAAAAATAAAAAAGCGCCCGAAGTAATCAGGCGCTTATCAGATATTTTATCAATTATTTAGATGGTGTCGCTGCTGAAGACTGTGTATTATCAAAATCAAACAGTATACTGAACCGTAAAGTATTTGAAAGCGGGTTTCTGTTTACACCATTTCCGGATGGCAGCAGATACGAAAAATTCAGGCCGAGCATGTTATATTTCAGGCCGGCACCCAGCGTGAAATATTTTCTGTTCCCCTTTGTTGCATCTTCATAAAAATACCCTGCCCTGAAAGCAAATTGATCATTATACCAATATTCGGCACCCAAAGAAACCTGAAACTCCTTTAGCTCTTCCTTGAATCCTCCCAGGGCATCGCCAAAAGACTTGAACCAACTGCTTACCACACCTTGTTTATGATAATTGGCAATACCGCTTGAATCATCAGATGCAGGTGGAGTTGGCACCATTAATTTATTGATATCCATTGCAAAAGTAATTTTGCTTATTTCGTCAATCACTTTTGTATATGCACCACCCAGCCCTAAGTTAGCAGGAATAAAATCCTTCGTTATAGCATCATTTGTATAAGAAATTTTAGAGCCTAAATTACTAAGCGCTATACCATAGCTGAATCCTGCACCGTTTTCTTTGGCCGCAGTATGGTACAAATGAATATCTCCGGCAACAGAGTTCCCGGTTTTTGTTGTGGCTCCATTTGTTTCTAATCCGCCAGTCAGATTGGAATTGATATAGCGGAGAGCTATCCCTAAACCAAGCTTATTAGACAACTTCCTGGAATAACCTGCATCAATCGCAAATTCACGGGGTTTAAACTGGTTAAGTTCATTACCCAAAGGATCAGTAAATTGTATGGTACCTAAACTAAAATACCTTATGGAACCAGTTATTGCCTGCATTTCATCCAATTTATAATACCCTCCTACTGTAATCAGGTTTACATCGTTCAAACCCAGATCTTTCAGCCAGGGTGTATATGTGGCACCTATGGCTCCCTGGTTGGTAGCAAAGGAAGCTTTGGCAACATTCCAGAAGGATGAATTTGCATCGGGAGTTGTGGCAATCCCTATATCGGCCATACCGCCGCTACGTGCATCCGGGGATATCCTTAAGAAAGGAACAGCGGATGTAACTACGTTAATAATATTGGTACTCTGACCCACAGCAATGCCAGCAGTAGACCCAATCAATAAAGCTATGATAGCTAGCCTGTCAATAAATCTTTTCA
>CAZKPH010000136.1:0-6269 GCA_964554605.1 uncultured Ferruginibacter sp. | reverse complement strand
ATTTTTTTATGTATAAACCATTAAACACTTTATTAAAATTTCACAAGAAACCCCGGCAATTGTCCGGGGTTTCTTTGGCCTTTATATTTTTTAAAAATATAAAAGCCATTTATTCATCGGATAAGTGTGGTTGAGTCTCTTTCTAATAAAATGTTTTTCATACAAATAAGGCCAAAAGTATTTTCACTTAGTGAAGTTACCTTTGAACTTTTTTTTAATGTGACCAAGGGGCATTAAAAAACACAAAATGCGTATTCTAACATATCAATTATAAGGGTAAATACGTATATACAAACCCTTGTTTGGAATGAACGGATTAAAAATCAAACAAGTACGCCCCCGATATCCGTGATAACACTTAGAAGAAAAAAATAATATTCATACTAACATTGCCGGATACACTAAATAAACGTCAGATGCTCAATGAAGTATTATGTATAAATTTTAATAATGAAGGAGTATTTTTTTGGTTGAGCTTTTTAAGAATATTTGCCCTGTGAACTTCAACAGTACGGAAAGAAAGGAATAACTGCTGAGCGATTTCTTTGGATGAATGCCCGTCAATTATATATCGTAGAATTTCGATTTCCCTTTCTGTAAGTTTACTTACATCTGGTATATCATCTTCCACCAGCATTTGTTTGGAAAGGTTTTCCTGTATCTCCTTACAGATATAAATCTTACCTGCAATAGCAGCAGCCATAGCCTCAAACATCTCTTGTTTGCTGGAGCTTTTTGTTACATAACCGGAAGCGCCGTTTTTCAACATTCGTTTGGCATACGAAGGTTGATTATGCATAGATACCCCTATGACTTTTGTACCGGGGGAAATTTTACGAACTATCTTAGTGGCCTCTACTCCGGACATTGGTAAGATATTGATATCCATGATAACAATACTTGGTCTGTTTTGCCGGATAAATTCTATGGCGGCCTCCGTATTATCGTAAAGCGCTGTAACAGTATAATCCGGATCCGAATTGATGAGCTCAGCCCACATCTCAGCTATCATCTTGTGATCATCTACGATCACAACATTAATCTTCCTGTTCATAGTATAAGGTGTATATCATATTTCGTAAAACAAAGCAACTGCAAAATTGTTGCTGTTTACGAATAATTTTAATTCTTCTCAGCGAAACCTTATCGCCTGCAAATAAGCGGCAGGATCGAATTCAATAACCAAAAAATCTGCTGTATTTCATTTCATTACCAAAGGGGCCTGCCAGTTTACTAAGGTTTTCTCACTATCCGGAATGCAAAAAAATTAAATATTAATTTGGTTTTCATAGCAAAAAGAACATATCGTCCCGGCCTTTCGTAAGTTACTTTTTACAGAATTACATTGATTACGTAAACTTAAATATAGATTATGATATTTACAAGTTTATTTGCTTTCAAATGCTTAAATACTTTTTTTTCGGGATGCCACAAATAATATTTTAATTATTGTTTATACACAAGATCTGGGCCTGATTGATTATTCTTCTTTGGAAAATTTACTTCAGGTTGTTTTCATAGAATAGATAAACAGGGGGGGATTAAAGTCTTTTTTGGCCTGCATTTACGCTTAATAATATTTTGCTTTTAAAATAAATACTTATTACATTTGTCGATACTCCGGTCTGTTGAGCTAAACCGGTTCTTTAACCATATATGAAAGATAAGATAGACTGCTTTGAGAAAGCAGCCCGTGTATTACAGCAACTTCAATTTACCATCATCCAAGAAGACAGAGAACGGCCATGGGGTGGATTCTTTGTGATTGATGAAAAGGAAGCTGAAAGGTTTGCCAAGGAGTTTTTTCGGGAGGAAGACTTTTCGCAATTGAACATATCCGGAAAGCTTAGCCCGAAATTTCTGATAGTATTGCCGGGTGTAAGGCTTAGCTGGCAATACCATCACCGCCGTGCCGAAATATGGAAATGCATCTTAGGCAAAGCCGCCGTAGCTACCAGCTTTACCGATAAAGAAGAAAACTCTCTCCTGCTTAATACCGGCGATATAATTAAGCTTCAGCAGCTTGAACGGCATCGCCTCATTGGCCTGGAAGACTGGGCTTTGATTGCCGAAATATGGCAACATACAGATGCGCAGAATCCTTCGGATGAAAATGATATTGTGAGGCTTCAGGACGATTTTGGAAGATAAGCTTTTATAAATCTTCTTTTCTCATATGTCTGTATTGCTTTTTTACTGACCGTTATCATTGTTTTAGATGACATTTTTTTGTATTATTTGTACAGGAAAATGTATAAACATGAACGATAAAAACAAAAAACAGCCTGACAGTTTGCTGGCTTTGTCTGTAAAATGGAGTGCCAGAATATTAGGCTCCCTGATTATCTTGTATGGCCTTTTCATTATTGTGAGTAGTATTATGGAAAAGGACAATCGTAATGTTTCCTTCTCTCCACATGCCTGGGATGGATTGATGATAATAACAGGCACCTGTTTTCTGCTGGGTATTACCGGGCTGATTGTTGGTTTTATATTGGAAGGTGAAGGCGGATTGATAGCGTTAATAGGAATGGCTTCCTTTCTAATACTGACATGGAATAACCCTAATGCTAATTTTTCGTTTTACTACATAATACTTCTCTTGCCGGCATTGCTTTATATATGGTATTGGCTTATTGAGGGCAAACGAAGCGAATAGTTTTTTCCTCTTGGTTTTCCTGCTGTTTTCTAAACTGTTGATTTTTTTCCAAAAGCCCGGATAATACGCCCGATAGAAGCGGATGCCCCGGTGAAGGTTTGTGAGTGGCCTGCGCCGGAGCAGCAGCGGATAGCGGGGCTGGTATTGATGAAAGCATTAATGCCGACGTACTAAATAACTGGCATATTGATGTTGCTTATCAGTGTTTCAGCCAACGATACAAGCAATAGATTCCGGTTAGGATACCGACAATGCCTAACACGCGTGCATGTGGCGAAAACAATTTTGCCCAATGAGAACCGATTGCCAGTGCGATGAGTAATACGGCTAATTTGATAAGCCCGACTTCCCACCATTGTAATGTTTTACTTGCAAAAAATTTCATAACAAAATGTTTTAGTTGTGGAGAACAGACAATATGTAAATGTTGCAAATTTTGCGGAAAAATCCAAGCAGTATAATTCACTGGCGGAAAGCAGGTAAAAGGAATAAATATTTTATTGTGTGCCAGGTGTTTACAAACGGAACTGCAATGGCAAACAAAACCAGGCACTCGTTACAAGCAGAACTAGTGCCTGGTATAATTTCACTGTAACCGGTTACAGTCCGATTTTTACCGGGGCTTTCATAATTATTGCATTCGGTTATTCATACTTGAATTTTCCAAGATCGTTCAGCCCGGAATGATTCAGGAGAACAGCGGCTGCGGTGTTGCGTGTGCGGGCAAAACGCAGGAACACTTCTAATGTTTTCCAGTATGTATGATCTCGCTGTGTATCGAACAGCAACAAATATCCCATTATAATATTGCCAGCCATTTCAACGAGGCGACGGGCATGAAATTCTATAAACTCCTGATTATTGTGTACAGTAACCCTGGCTTCCACCTGTTCATATTCAAATGCCATATCTGCCAGCAAAGAGCGGTAGGATTCCGTTTCGGGCTTGATTTCTTCTTTTTCGTATTCCTGCATTTGTGCAAGATAAGTACCTGTGGTGACTGCCCTGATGGCAGCTACTACCTGCAATTGGGTGGTGCCTTCATAAATAGTGGTAATACGGGCATCCCTGTATATCCTTTCGATTGGGTAATCTTTCATGAAACCGGAACCTCCGTGGATCTGCAGTGCATCATAAGCGATTTCATTGCAAAATTCGGATGTAATCCCCTTTGCCAGTGGAGTAAAAGCATCGGCCAGTTTCTGATATTTGCGTTGTTCTTCTTTTTCCTCTTTTGTGAGGTCTCTTGATTCTGCAATGTGATTATATGATTTGTAGATATCTACAAACCTTGCAGTTTCGTATAATAGTGACCGTGATGCAGCTAATTTAGCGTTCATTAGTGCCAGCATTTCATACACAGCTGGGAATTTAATAATCGGTTTGCCGAATTGTACCCTTTTCTGAGCATAAGCAAGCGCTTCTCTGTAGGCGGCTTCGCTGATACCAACAGATTGTGCAGCAATACCCAGCCGGGCTCCGTTCATAAGAGACATAACATATTTGATAAGCCCGAATTTGCGTTGGCCACAAAGTTCTGCAGGGGCGTCTTTGAATACGAGTTCGCATGTAGGAGACCCTTTTATTCCTAATTTATTTTCCAGGCGGCGGACGGTTACCCCTCCGTTTTGTTTATCATAAATGAACATTGATAATCCTCTTGCATCCTGTGTGCGGTCTTCCGTGCGAGCTAAAACCAGTGATATTTCACCATCGCCATTGGTTATAAAGCGTTTGACGCCATTGAGCAGCCATGTGTTTTTTTCTTCGTCGAAATGAGCACGGAGCATAACGGATTGCAGATCGGATCCGGCATCAGGTTCGGTGAGTACCATCGCCATTGTTTGCCCCTGGCATACTCTGGTCAGGAAGCGTTCCCGCTGTTCTTCATTGGCAAATTCATTGATTGTTTCGGCACAGTCCTGCAAGCCCCAGATGTTTACAAACCCGGCATCGGCACGGGATACAATATCTGCAGCCATGATATAGGGAACTATAGGGAAATTAAGCCCTCCATATTTGCGGGGCAGTGTAATGCCCATTAACCCCGCCTGCCGAATGGCATCGATATTTTCTTGTGTGCCTCTGGCATATTTTACTCTTCCGTTTTCAAGTACAGGGCCTTCATGATCTACAGACTCTGCATTAGGAGCAACAACCTCTCCGCAGATATCACCGACAATTTCGAGTATCTGGGCATAACTGTCTATCGCGTCTTCATAATCTGCAGGGGCATAATTGAATTCGTCTTTTTCTTTGAAATTATCCTCCTTGAGTGCTACTATTTTCTGCATCAGCGGATGCGTAAGATGGAAGTGGAGGTGGGGATTATCGGTAAAAAAATTTGCCATGATCTCTTGGTTGAAAATGTTACAGATTATTTTGTGTTTTCTTTGTAGTACCTAATCATTTTAGGTATTACAGTTTCTACTTTTCCCACAATCACATAATTGGCTATCTTATTGATAGGGGCATGGGGGTCGCTGTTAATGGATATTATTATACTGGATTCCATCATTCCGGCGAGGTGCTGTACTTGTCCGGAAATACCGCAGGCAATATAAAGCTTGGGCCTAACTGTAACGCCTGTTTGCCCTATCTGCCGTTCGTGCCCGGCAAATCCTGCATCAACCGCTGCACGGGAAGCCCCAACTTCACCACCGAGTATAGCAGCGAGGTTATATAAGAGTTTAAAGTTTTCCGGGGACCCTACACCAAAGCCACCAGACACGATAACAGGTGAATTTTTAATATTCACTTTGGATTTTTCTATATGCCTTTCTATTACTTTAACTACAAAAGCCGCATCGTCAACATATTTTTCTACATCAAGAGCAACAACAGTTCCGGGGTACTCATCTTGTACCTTCATTTTTTTCATTACCCCTTCTCTCACAGTTGCCATTTGCGGCCTGCAATCCGGGTTAATGATGGTTGCTATGATATTGCCTCCAAAAGCCGGCCTGATCTGGTATAAAAGGTCTTTGTATACTTTTCCTATCTTTTTATCTTCATGTTCCCCGATTTCGAGTTCGGTGCAATCTGCAGTAAGGCCGCTTTTAAGTGCGGAAGAAACCCTTGGTCCCAGATCCCTGCCGATGGTAGTAGCCCCCATAAGGGCAATCTGCGGCGTTTTTTCCCTGAAAAGGTTTACCAGTATAGAAGTATGCGGGAGTGTTGAATAGGGCGATAAACGGGGGTCATCGGCAAGATAAAGCGTATCTACGCCATAAGCCAGTATTTCTTTTACGAACCCGGAAAGTCCATGCCCAGCCAGAATAGCTTCGAGCCCACAGTTAAGTTGATTGGCCAAACTTCTGCCTTTGGTAAGCAATTCAAAACTGACATCGGCGATTTTTCCTTCGTCCAGTTCGCAATAAACAATGACATTGTTCATATTAATAATTTTTATTGTGGCATGAATGACCTTTTATTGAAGCCATTGCGAAAAGATTCGGCAGGCTTTCTGTTTCTTTTCAGATCATTTCATGAAATAAATGCCGAGTTACCCAACAATGTGGGCACTAATGAGTTCTTTCATCAGGTCGTTGATATCTTCATCTATATCTTCGAGCCTTCTGGATTCTTTAGATTGAAAAACGATATTATC
>CAZKPH010000135.1:0-6270 GCA_964554605.1 uncultured Ferruginibacter sp. | reverse complement strand
GTGTATCAGGGAATTGTAATAGATAAAGATCGTTGGAGAGTACTTTCCATTTCTCCTCTGCCAAAACGGTATCCTGGTAATTCGGGAGGTCGATATTGTACCAGTTTTTATAAATGGCAGAATCTCCTCGATAATCATTAAAACGATAAGTATAATTGCTAAAAGTAAAAGTATGCTGTATCCTAAGCTTTGAATAAAACAAATATTCTACAGTAGTGTCATTGATAATCATTGAATCTTTTTTGCCAATATCATAGCACTGCCGCAAAAAGACCGTGACATCTTTATAAATATTTCCTGTCGTAACGGACGACCGGAATGGATTGGGAATATTGCCGGAGTCCATACCTAAATTAGTGGGAATAGAGAATCGTTGCGAGAAACCTGTTTTAAGGAGAAAACTATCGTTTTTTATACCTCCGTTCTCGGAATTTTTGATGGAATTTCCCTGCAGGATGAAATAGGCCGCATAGCGTTTCCTTTTTCCCTGGTAATTACTGAAAATGCGGTAATTATTGTGAATGGTATTTTGCGTTACAAAAAAACCAGGGGCATTGATCAACCTGTAATCGAAACCGAAATTCAGCTGAGGAACGGGGTTTTGCGTATGCAATATTTTAATCACCTGCTCTTTTCCTGAAGCAAGTTGATAGCCGATCTGGGTAAAAGGTTTGCTTGTTTTGTAGAACTTTGTATTCTCCAATGTATACCGGTAAACATCAAATGCGTGGAATCCAGGGTCCCATCCAGCTTTAATAACAGGAGAATAGACCAGGGAATAGGCAGCAGAACCATTATTTCCCAGGTACTGATAGTAAGCACTTAAGGGAAAATATCGGCCAAAATCATTGATAGACGAATCCATCTTGTTATTTCTTACCGAATCAAGATAACGAAATACAATATTGACAGAATCTTTAGCATCATCCCGATGCTCAAAACCTAACCCGCTTAATTTGCCATCAGTTGTATCTTTTCCGGCAGTTCCCGGTTTGCCGGTATTGTTAGTTGCATTGCCCCTGTTCCCGGTTCCAATAGATCTGGCTTTTCCCAGGATCCCCCCTTGTGAAAAACCGGCAAAGGCTGCCGTCAGGCAAAAAAAAAGTATCAATAATCTTTTCATCATTCGGTATTTTCCCAGGCATTCAGAGAAACTGTTATACTACAAACGGGTTACCAATTCTCTGAAAATATAAGTAAAGTTCGGTTCAGCATCCTTTGCTGCCTGCAAAACTTCTTCGTGAGTAATTATATTTTCTTCTTCTCGTATACCAACATCCGTAATGACACTCATTGCAAAAACAGCAAGCCCCATATGTACGGCTGCTATTGTTTCAGGCACCGTACTCATACCAACTGCATCGCCGCCCAGTGTATGTATCATTTTATATTCTGCTCTTGTTTCAAAAGTTGGGCCGGTAACGGCTACATAAACACCTTCTTTAACGTTTATCTTCTTTTCTGCAGCTATTTCCTTTACTTTCAATATTAGGTCTTTCCGGTAGGGCTCACTCATATCGGGGAAACGGGGCCCAAGTTCCTTCTCATTTCTGCCTATCAACGGATTCACGGACAATTGGCTTATATGATCGTTGATTATCATAAGATCCCCCACTTGCAATGACGGATTAACTCCTCCGGCAGCATTGCTTAACAGTAAAGTTTCTATTCCCAGGAATTTCATTACACGGATTGGGAAAACGACTTCACTCATTGTATATCCTTCGTAGTAATGGAATCTTCCGGCCATTGCCACAACTGTCTTACCACCCAACTGGCCAAAAATCAATTTCCCGCTATGGCCTTCTACCGTACTTACAGGAAAATGAGGAATCTCGCTATAAGGTATTTCAACTTCTGCCTTAATCTCAGCGGCAAAATTTCCTAACCCGCTACCCAGTACAATTCCTACCAAAGGTTTTTTATTATAACTTTTCTGAATATAGGCTACCGCCTCTTTAATTTTTGTCATCAGCATAAAAAAATATTAAGGTTAATCTTCAAAGATAATACTTTCCATTTTTCGGACAATAATTTGACGTTAGCGCTCTGTTTCACCCTAAAAAATAAAAACACCGGAATATAGAGCGGATTGGCTAAAACATTACCTTCGCAAAAAAATTTCCCACATGAACCTGCATGAATACCAAGCGAAAGAATTACTCAAAAAATTCAATGTGCCTGTACAAGAAGGCATAGCCTGTAACACTCCCGGGGAAGCTGAAGAAGCTTACCGTCAGATCAAGACTCAATTCGAAAGCAATTTTGCTGTTGTTAAGGCTCAAATACATGCCGGTGGCCGCGGAAAGGGTACTATCGTTGGTACAAACCAGCGTGGTGTAGCTGTTGGAAAAAATGCTGAAGCTGTGAAAGAAATAGCTCAGAATATCATCGGAGGCACACTTGTTACCGTACAGACCGGCCCCGCCGGGAAACTTGTCAATAAAGTATTAGTAGCACAGGATGTTTATTACGAAGGCCCCAATCCTGTAAAAGAATTTTATCTTTCAATTCTCCTCGACAGGGCCAAAGGGCAAAATGTTGTCATGTACAGTACCGAAGGGGGAATGAACATTGAGGATGTAGCTCACGATACTCCTGAAAAAATATTTAAAGAATGGGTACATCCGGGTGGGGGCCTTCAGGGATTCCAGGCTCGTAAGATAGCCTTCAACCTTGGCCTGAGTGGCGAGGCGTTTAAAAACTGTGTGAAATTTGTAACAAATCTTTATAATGCCTATGTAGGATTGGATTGCAGCATGCTGGAGATCAACCCACTCTTCAAAACAAGTGATGATAAGATCATTGCAGTGGATTGTAAAATGAATATCGATGACAATGCATTGACCCGTCACCCGGATATAGCGGGGCTCAGAGATATAACGGAAGAAGACCCGACTGAAGTGGAAGCGGGAAAGCATAATTTGAATTTTGTAAAACTTGATGGGAATGTCGGCTGTATGGTAAATGGTGCCGGGTTGGCAATGGCAACAATGGACATGATCAAACTAAGTGGCGGCGAACCCGCCAACTTTTTGGATGTCGGAGGTACTGCCAATGCACAAACGGTTGAGGCAGGATTCAGGATTATCTTAAAAGACCCGAAGGTAAAAGCTATCCTTATCAATATTTTCGGAGGTATTGTACGTTGCGACAGAGTTGCCCAAGGTGTTATTGACGCTTATAATTCCATTGGCAATATCAATATCCCCATCATTGTCCGCCTGCAGGGAACAAATGCAGATGTAGCCAAAACACTAATTGACGAGAGCGGCCTTAAGGTACAAAGTGCAATTCTGCTAAGCGAAGCCGCAGCCTTGGTAAATAAGGCCGTTGCCTGATAATAAAATAACAACCTATTAAAATACCGGTATCAAAACCGGTATTTTTGCTTAAAGATATTGGGTAAGGTATAATTTTAAATTTTTAATTCATTTTTATGGCACCCAAAGCAAACCGCACATTACTAATCATTACTACCGCAGTACTAATTTTATCTATCGGTATCTTCCTGCTTAAAAAATATTATGCCCCCATTAGCAGGGAAGCTATGGCTAAATACAGAAAGGAATATGTAAGCCAGGCCTTCTATGGCACTATTGACAGTATTTACAAATACAATTCAGGCAAACATATTATTGACATTATTATTAAAGATACATCCGGCAGGAAATTCACCTTTGAAAGGCTTAGTTATTCATTCCAGCCATTATTGGTTAGTTTTTGTGCCGCAGGCGATAGCATCCTTAAAAAAGCTAACGACGAAAATGTAACAGTTATAAAAAAGGATGGCAATTATAAAACATTTGTAATGTATTAACCGGTTCTTCCTGCCAATATTATAGCCGGTAAAGAACGGAACAGAACTTTTACTAATTTCGATGTTGATTTTCACAAGCCTTTTGCCAGGCATTGTATTTATGACCCTTTTTTTATTGCAATGATCACTCGTACATACAACAGGTACCGCATATATTTTGCGTTTATAAAAACCTATCTTGCCGTTTCTACACTGGTAAGGCTTATCTTATATATCCTTTCCGTAAAGAATATCGGGTTCTCTCTGCCGGGTATTTTGAAGATATTCGGTCTGGGCTTTATATTTGACCTGGGTACGGCATTATTCTTTACTCTTTTCTATCTTCTTTATCTATTATTTTTCCCAAAAAGATTTACAGGCAGTATGGTAGATAAGATACTAACATGGGTTATCTTATTCCTGACAACGCTAATTGCAACCTTTGCTTTTTTTGCAGAATTTCCATTTTGGGATGAATTCAATACCCGGTTCAACTTTATTGCGGTAGATTACCTTATCTACACATACGAAGTTATAGAAAACATAAACCAGTCTTACCCGTTGCCTTTTCTCATTGCAGGCATGGTGCTGATTGTTTGCCTGTTCTTTTTTGTGTTGCATAAAAGGAAAATTTTTTCTGCCGCTTTTGCAGATAAGCAGCCTTTTTTCAAAAGGGGTGCAGTTACCGTTATTATAGTACTTATTACCCTACCCTATATCTTCTGGATAAAAAACAAGCATGCCGAATGGAGTAGCAATATCTATGAAAATGAACTTAGCAAGAATGGGGTATATTCCTTTTTTGCCGCCTATAAATCTAATGAACTGGATTATGAAACATTTTATCCATTGCTGGAACAGGCCGGTGCAATGCAGATCCTTAAGAAAGAATTGATCCAGCCTAACCAGTCTTTCACTAACCCGGCAGATATCTTTAGTATAGAAAGAAAAACAACCGATACATCCGCTGAACTCCACCCTAATATTGTATTGATATGCATGGAAAGCATGAGTGGCGATTATATGAAAAGACTTGGCAATACGCAACAAATAACACCAAACCTAGACCGGATTGCAACTGAAAGTATCTTCTTCGATAGTATCTATGCCACCGGCACCAGAACCGTACGAGGAATGGAAGCCCTGACTCTCTGCGTACCTCCAACGCCTGGTAACAGTATAGTAAGAAGGCCGGATAACGATAATATATTTTCCATTGCCGATATTTTTCGTGGGAAAAATTATACGAACTATTTTATCTACGGCGGAGACGGATATTTTGATAATATGAACACTTTTTTCGGAGGACAGGGATTTACTATCGTTGACAGAAATCGGGGTAACCCTTTGTCGGACAATATTAAAACCGAACGTATCAATATTGCCGATAATGAAGTTAAATTCGAGAACGCCTGGGGCATTTCTGATGAAGACATTTTTAGCAAAACAATTACCCTGCAGGATAAAAACTTTTCTCAAAATAAATTGGGGTTCTATTATATCATGACCACTTCCAACCACAAGCCCTATACTTTCCCCTCCGGGAAAATTGACCTTCCGCAAGGCACAAGGGAGAGTGCGGTCAAATACGCAGATTTTGCCATTGGCGATTACCTGAGAAAAGCACAAACAAAAGCATGGTTCCGGAATACCATTTTTATTATCGTTGCCGACCATTGCGCAAGCAGTGCAGGAAAATGGGATATTAATGTCAGCCAGCATCATATACCAGCTATGATCTACAATCTTGAAAACCATAAAGACAGTATCAGGAAAGTAGTATCACAGATAGATATTATGCCAACAGTATTTGGCCTCTTGCATTGGAACTATACCACTTCCCTTTTTGGAAAAGACGTATACCAGATGCAGCCATCTGAAGGAAGGGCATTGATTGGCAATTACCGCACACTTGGGCTTTTATCGAAAAATAATTTTATACAGATCAATGACCGTAAGCAGGTACGGCAATTTGCCGTAACACCCACCGAAATGAGGCCAACAGACAACATAGACGAAGGACTTAGGGAAAAAACCATCGCATATTATCAAATGGCCAGTTATCGCTTCAAGCATAAATTAATGAAAAACAAAAAGTAAACCACACAATTCATAACTAAAGATTACTTTCTGTATCTTAGTTGGCATGAACAATCTCGATAATATAGTTGAATTCCGATCCTCCCCGGAAATAAAAAGAAAATTGTCTGACTTTGGAATTACACGCCTTTTTAACGAAGGCGATGTAATCTTAAGAGAAGATGCATATATCAATGCCATCCCCATCGTCACTTCGGGAAGTATACGTGTTTTACGAACCGATGAAGATAACCGGGAGATACTTCTTTACTATATTAAAGCCGGTGAAAGCTGCATTATGTCTTTCCTGGGTGGCATACACCAGGATACCAGCAAAGTAAAGGCAATAGCAGAAGAAGAAACTGAAATACTTTTCATACCCATTGAAAAGG
>CAZKPH010000134.1:0-6504 GCA_964554605.1 uncultured Ferruginibacter sp. | reverse complement strand
CGTTGCTCTTTAAATGTTTACAAATGATATTGGCAAAGGTAAGGTCTTCTTTTTCTGCTGCAGTAGTTTCTCTTCCCCCTACTTCTTTCCATTCGGAAAAATTGCCAGTATCGCTCTGCTGCATGAGGAGCCCGTTCAATACAGAACGATATTGCATTGAGGAAGGCAGGTTTATGTTTTTTTGCAATAAAATCCTGTTCTTCCTGGATTGTAATATTGTAAGTGCATCCGGGTCAAAGGAAGGTGCAATCAGTACTTCAAAAAAAATTTCATTGATGGCCTGTGCAGTAGGCTTGTCAACTGCCCTGTTGGCTACCAATACACCTCCAAAGGCGCTTTCGGGATCACCGGCAAGAGCAGCATCCCAAGCCTCGCTGAGTGTTTCTCTTGCAGCAATGCCACAAACATTGGTATGTTTGATTATTGCAAATACAGCATCCCCGGCGGGTATATCAGCTATTAACTGCATTGCTGCATCTACATCTACGATATTGTTGTAAGAGAGCTCTTTACCGTGAAGTTTATTAAAAATTTCATCCATATACCCGTAATAAATTCCCTGCTGATGAGGATTTTCTCCATAGCGCAGTATATTTTTCTCCAGGCTGAAAGGGTTGACGAACCCTGTTTGATTAAAGTAATTGGAAATAGCAATATCGTACCCTGTGCAAATATCAAAAGCCTTTATGGCAAATGCCCGACGTTGTTCAATTGTTGTCTCTCCCTTTTGTTCAGCCAGTATCCTTCCCAGTTCAGCATAATCCTTTTTTGCGGCCACTACCACAACGTCTTTATGATTCTTTGCCGCTGCTCGTATCATAGAAGGCCCTCCTATGTCTATCTTCTCTATAATTAAGCTCTCGTCTGTAGTAGCTTTTACCGTTTCTTCAAACGGATAAAGGTCTACTATTACAAGGTCGATTTCCGGTATGCCATATTGCTTCATTTCTGATATATGCTGTGTATTGTCTCTTTTGCCCAATATGCCTCCAAATACGGAAGGATGCAAGGTTTTAACCCTTCCTCCCAGAATTGACGGAAATGTAGTCAGCGTTTCTACCGGTATACAGGGAATATTACGTTCCTCTATATATTGCTGTGTTCCTCCTGTAGAATAAATTGTAATACCAAGCCCATGTAATTGGTGTATAATACTCTCCAGCCCGTCTTTATAAAATACTGAAATAAGGGCAGAATTGATTTTCTTATTCATTGTACTAAGGTTGTTTTCTATCATCGATTTTTATTGCCAATAGGAGCAGTATTTAAGCTAATATTGGCCACAGGCTTTATTTATATGCTATATCCAACACATAGGCACCTTGTGCCGGCACTGAAAAACAGCGCAAATGTAATTCTTCGCACTCTTTCTTCCATTGTGCAATTTTCCACAAACTGTTGGAGGCATCCAACACAATTTCTCTACAGGTGAATGCCTGTGTTAATTGCCATATATTAATTTTAGGATTTTTGGAAATAAGCAGTATGTCAATAACAATTTTGTCTTGCAAAGGCAAAATTTCTACAGATTTATCAATAATACAAATCCTCTTTCCATGTACATAATAGAAAGGTGGCTGTTGAAAAGTTCCTTCGATATTTTTTTTTCTGTTTTCAAGATGCAGTGCTATCCTTCCGGGCTTGATATGAAAATTTTGTAAAATACCGTCTTCCGTAAGCACACTATCACCTATGAACTGGTAATTGTTTCCTACGACAATATCCACGGCCTGATAGTGAGGGATATTGTATATTATGATCTTCTGCTGAGAATAATGTATCCATTTATCTATGGCAATATTTGTCATTAATGCAAAACCTGCAATTAATGCGATATACAATGTCTTTCTTTTTTTATACATGAACCAGGCTGCCAGAAAAATCACAACCATATACAAAAAGAATGTTTCACTGACCGTTACTGACAGATTATCCCATACGGAAAACGGCAATCCATTCATATAAAGCACCGCTTTATTCATTATATTAATCATCACAAAAACAATCTTTCCCAAAAAATAGCCTAAGTACGGTATCCGGGACAAAACAACATAAGCTATTTCCACATATAAAATAATACCAGATAAAGGAACGGCAATCATATTGGTAAATAGGAACAAATTGGGGAACTGATGAAAATAATAGATACATACCGGAAAAGTCAGTACCTGTGCAGAAAGAGTTACGGCAATTGATTTCCATATATTGTCCAGCCACTTGTTTTCGGCGAATAAAAGTCCGTATAATGATTTTTGAAAACTTACGATTCCCACGACGGCAAGATAGGAAAGTTGAAACCCGACATCTTTCAGATAATACGGATCCACACATAACATCACAAAAGCAGATGCAGCAAGAGAATTATATACTGAAGATTCTCTCTTGAGGCATTTACCAACCGCAATGAAGGTAAACATCACTGCCGACCGTATAACCGATGCTGTAGCTCCTGTCAAAAAAGAAAAAAGCCAGAGACAGCCCAATATAAATACCAGTTGCAGCCATTGTGATCTTTTTATAACCGGCATTCTTGCAAAAAACCACACCAGCATTACATATATAAGCCCAAGATGCATTCCCGATATAGCAATAATATGGACAACCCCTGTGTTGCTATAGGCCTGCTGAAGATCCTTATCCAGATCGTTAGTATAGCCAATTAATAATGCTTCGGCAATACCCAATGCACCTGAATCGTTTGCGGCGGCAGATCTAATAACATTTAAAACGGCTTCCCTGGCCATTATGATGAAATGCCTGAAAACATCCGTTTCTTTGTGAGAAAGTACCGCCCAGTCTTTCCCTGTCAAAAAAACATTGTGATACAATTGATGTGCTGCGGCATAGCTTTTATAATTAAAAGCTCCGGGATTCCCGGAGTTCTCTATACGCTGTGGCTGTTTTTGAAACAGGATTCTGTCTCCATATTGCAATTTTTCCGAAGAAGAATCTTTTGAAAAATAAATAAGCATTTTACCGGATGTAGGAACCATAGTGCCGCAGTGTATAACTGCAGATACACAACTCTCTGCTTTATAAGTCTTGCTTTTTTCGACGAGGGATTCATTTATCGTTATCAATAACAAATCTCCATCATGGTATTTATTGCCATACCAGGCTTTATCCAATCGTATATCGTTTTGATAAGACAGTAGCGTACCGGCAATTAAAATACAAACCTGTATGGATAAGCCCTGTAGCCAGAACAGGTGATACCTTTTCCCGACAGGCAATAACCGAAATCCAATCCATATCAGGATAAAACTAACCAGGCAGGCCAGCAGAATGTTTACCGGAACTGGTATATACCATTGTATCAGGATACCAGCCGCTAATGGGATTAATAATCGTAGAAAAGGGGATGTTTTCCAGACACTAATATTAGAATACTTCATTCGCTTCCTGTTTATTTATACAAAGTATCACAGGAAGCAGTTTAATGTCATCGAATATAAAACTAATTTAAATATTTAATATAATAATTGATAAGATATTAATTAATGATCCTCCTGTTTCTTTATCAATCCGGCAAATGTCGTCGCAGCTTTTTTCCGGTAAGCATCTTTCAGCCAGGTAATGGATGCCTGACTGCTCATGTTCAACCCCAAAATAGGGATTGTTTGTAATTTTTTCCTGTCTTTTACAGCGGCTATTGTCATTATTGTACACCAGTCTCCGGTTTCGACCAATTGTAATAATATATTCATATCATTCAATTCCATTTTTACATTAGCCCTGATATGAGATCGGGTTAATTTTTCATCCAGGAAATGACGGGTGTTAAACCCTCTGGCAGGCAGAACAAGCGGGATTGAGGAAAGTTCCTGCAAATGAATATTTTTCTTCCCTTTCAATGATGCAAAAGATTTGTGAAATACCAGTGAAAGATCGGACTTATATAAAGGCTCCGAAATAAATAACTCATTTTCATTTGACTGAAGAAAAGAAAGTACCATATCCACTTTTGCTGATTTCAATTTTTCTAACAGGTCTTCTGAAGTACCGAACTCTACTACGATCTTAATGCCAGGATAATTTTTCGAAAAAAGTATCAATGTAGGAGTAAGAAGGCTTGAAAGGCCATAAGTAACCCCTATGTGCAGTTCGCCGGTCTTCAGGTTTTTTAAGTCTTCAATCACCATTTTGCCACCGTCTGAATCTAGTACAGACTGCCTCGCATAAGGTAAAAACAGTGCCCCTGCTTCCGTCAGCCTTACCCGCTTCCCGATCCGGTCAAATAACGGCAGCCCTAATTCATCTTCCAACTGCCTGATTTGCTGGGACAATGTACTTTGGCTGACGAACAAGCCTTTAGCGGCTTCCGTAAAATTGAGCAACTCTGCCGAACGTATAAAATACTTTAGTTGGCGTAATTCCATATCAATCGGTTTTATCAATGATTATAATAGAAAAATACCCTTTTGCAAATTTAGAAAATTCATTAATCTTTGCTGACACAATTCAGAAAATAGCTGGCAGTTGCCGTGCCAATACAACCCGGGCAATTAATATAATATCTTTTACTCATAAATTAAATTAATCATGAGCAATATTCCAAGCACCTTGTTTGATAAAGTGTGGGATTCACATGTTGTTAAAAAAATCGAGAATGGCCCGGATGTTTTTTTCATCGACCGCCATTTTATTCATGAAGTAACAAGCCCTGTGGCATTCCTGGGCCTCGAGAACCGGGGCATTGGCGTAATGTTTCCGGAACGCACTTTTGCTACAGCAGACCATAATACACCTACTATCAACCAACACCTTCCCGTAGAAGACCCGCTTTCTGCCAATCAGCTAAAAGCGCTTGCAGAAAACACGGCCAGATACGGCATTTCACATTGGGGGCTTGGAGATCCTAAAAATGGTATTGTACATGTAGTAGGCCCTGAAAATGGCATTACACTACCGGGCATGACCATTGTATGCGGAGATTCCCATACTTCTACGCACGGAGCTTTTGGCGCAATTGCCTTCGGTATTGGCACTTCCGAAGTGGAAATGGTGCTTTCTTCTCAATGCATTATGCAGCCAAAACCGAAGAAAATGCGGATAACCATCAACGGCAAACCTGGTAAAGGTGTTTTGCCGAAAGACGTGGCTTTGTTTATCATTTCTCAGATAACGGCCAGCGGGGCCACTGGTTATTTTGTGGAATATGCCGGTGATGTATTTGAAAATATGAGTATGGAGGGCAGAATGACAGTATGTAACCTCTCAATAGAAATGGGGGCTCGAGGTGGCATGATTGCTCCTGACGAAACAACTTTTGCATACCTTAAAGGAAGAGATAAAGCGCCAAAGGGCGATCAATGGGAAAAAGCACTTGCATATTGGAAAACACTTAAAACAGATGCTGGTGCAATATTTGATCTTGAACTCGCATATGATGCGGCTACTATTGAACCACAGATCACTTACGGTACCAATCCGGGGCTAGGGACAGGTATTACCCGGCAAATACCAGCAGCAGCACAGATTAAAGACGGAGAAGCTTCATATAAGAAATCGCTTGCGTATATGGGTTTTGAAGAAAATGAAACCCTTTTGGGCAAAAAAGTGGATTATGTATTTCTGGGTAGCTGTACCAATGGCCGTATTGAAGATTTCAGGGCATTTGCTTCTATAGTGAAAGGCCGCAAAAAAGCAGACACTATTACAGCGTGGCTGGTACCTGGCTCTCATATAGTGGAATCGCAGATTAAAGAAGAGGGCATCCTGGATATACTTACTGCAGCAGGGTTTCAGTTGCGCCAGCCGGGATGTTCTGCCTGCCTGGCTATGAATGACGATAAGGTCCCTGCCGGGAAATATGCCGTGAGTACCAGTAACCGAAATTTCGAAGGCCGCCAGGGGCCGGGCAGCCGTACTTTGCTGGCCAGCCCTTATGTAGCTGCTGCTGCTGCCGTTACGGGCGTAGTAACTGACCCGAGAGAATTTCTATAAGGGAAGCCCGATCATTAAAATTCTTAATTCTATAACTTTTTAATTAATACCATGGCATACGATAAATTCACTGTTTTGCAATCTACGGCTGTTCCTCTTCCGATAGAGAATGTAGATACCGACCAGATCATTCCGGCCCGCTTCCTGAAGGCAACGGAAAGAAAAGGTTTTGGAGACAACCTTTTCAGAGACTGGCGCTACAACAATGACAATACTCCCAAAAAAGATTTTATACTTAATAACCCTATCTATTCCGGCAAGATACTTGTGGGAGGTAAAAATTTTGGAAGCGGCAGCAGCCGTGAACATGCTGCATGGGCTATCTACGATTATGGATTCCGCTGTGTAATATCCAGTTTTTTTGCTGATATTTTCAAAGGCAATGCTTTGAACATAGGGATATTACCTGTTACAGTAAGCCCGGCGTTCCTGGACAAAATATTCAAAGCCATTGAAGCTGACCCAAAAACAATCATAGAGGTGAGCCTGCAGGAGCAAACCGTGGCAATCGTAGCAACAGGTGACAAAGAAGGCTTTGATATCAATTCGTACAAAAAG
>CAZKPH010000133.1:0-6535 GCA_964554605.1 uncultured Ferruginibacter sp. | reverse complement strand
GATGTTGTTACGGCATTTTGATATTGGTTGTAATGTACGATGAGGTAAATACAAAATATCTGCAACAGCAGAAAAAAAATAAAATTGAAATAACGGCGAATAAACAGAAATATATTACGCACCCGTAGAATTATTTTTAAATCAAATGCAAAAATTCCAAAAAGAGGAACAGTCCTTGTAATCAGAAACAGCCACCACTTGCTTTTATCGCATCACGAACGGGTATCTATCATAGTTTTTGAGAGCTATGCCGGTGCCTCTTACTACGCTTTTCAACGGATCGTCGGCAACATGTACCGGCAATTTTATTTTTGCGGAGATACGTTTATCCAAACCGCGAAGCAAAGCACCGCCACCGGTTATATATAACCCCCGGCGGTAAATATCGGCAGCCAGTTCCGGAGGGGTTGTTTCTAATGCTTTAAGAATAGCCTCTTCTATTTTAAAAATACTTTTATCCAGCGCTTCAGCTACTTCCTGGTAGCTTACCATTACTTGTTTGGGAATACCCGTTACCAGGTCCCTGCCGTTTACAGGAATATCATCCGGGGGATTATCCAAATCTTTCATAGCAGCACCTACCTGGATTTTTATCTGCTCAGCAGTACGTTCTCCAATCAACAAACTATGGTAACGCCTCAATGCTTCCATGATATCAGCCGTAAATTCATCCCCGGCGATACGGATACTCTGGTCACAAACTATACCGGCCAGTGCTATTACAGTAATACCGGTAGTGCCTCCTCCAATATCTATAATCATATTACCTACCGGCTCTTCCACATCTATGCCAATACCCAAGGCAGCAGCCATAGGTTCATGAATTAGGTACACTTCTTTTGCTCCTGCTTGCTCCGCACTGTCCCTGACAGCTCTTTTTTCCACTTCGGTAATACTGCTGGGGATACAGATCATCATACGCCAACTGGGTGCAAAAAGGGGTTTTTTAGGATAAATCATCTTAATCATTTCCCTGATCATCAATTCGGCAGCATTAAAATCCGCTATCACACCATCTTTAAGAGGCCTTACAGTACGGATGCTTTCATGTGTTTTTTCATGCATCATTAAAGCTTTCTTACCTACAGCCAGTATTTCTTTTGGATTGTTCCTGTTGAGAGCAACTATAGAAGGTTCATTTACAACTACTTCATCATTAAATATTATCAATGTATTTGCGGTGCCTAAATCCATCGCAATTTCCTGAGTAAAAAAATTAAAAAGGCCCATATTTTAACTGAAAAATTCTACTATAAATAATGTGAGCAAAGTTGAAGGAAATTATCCGAAATAACAACGGCAAATCCTTTATTTTTCAAGATTTTAGGGTTTCTGGCATTTCAGTGAAAAGGGCACTTTGTTAAAAGACAGGAAAGTGCTAATTTATTTAGTTTTTGCATATTGATTCTGTTTATGCAAACTCATATCCGATATCATCCCTCGAATATTTGCCATCGAAATAAATTTGGTCCAAAACGTACCTGGATTGTTCGGCAGCACCGGGAATATCATCGCCATAAGATGTTACCGCCAGTACTCTTCCTCCATTAGTGAATATTTTACCGCCTTCTTCCCGTGTACCAGCATGAAAAATAATTGTGCCTTCCAGTCTTGCTTCATCCAACCCTTCTATCTCTTTTCCTTTTTCATATTCGTTGGGGTACCCGCCACTTACCGCTACGATAGTGACTGCAACTAACTCCTCCGTTTCGATATTTATTTCGTTTAACCGTTGCTGTGATGCGGCTAATAAAATTTCAACCAGGTCATTTTTTATTCGTGGCACTACTACTTCGGTTTCGGGGTCTCCCATCCGGCAGTTGTATTCGATTACAAAGGGGTCTTCGCCCACTTTTATAAGTCCAATAAAAACAAACCCTTTGTAGTCCAGCCCCTCTTTCTGTAAACCGCCTATTGTAGGTTTGATAACCTTTTCCGTTACTTTTTGCATAAAGGCAGCATCGGCAAATGGCACCGGGCTCACTGCACCCATTCCACCTGTATTAGGCCCGGTGTCACCATTCCCAACCCGCTTATAATCTTTTGCTTCAGGAAGCAGGACATAGTCCCTGCCATCAGTAAGGACAAACACACTAAGCTCTATACCGCTCAAAAATTCTTCGACCACAACCCTTTTCCCTGCTTCGCCAAATTTGGAGCGTTGAATCATCAGTTCAAATTCCGCCAATGCTTCAATTGTATTCTGGCAGATAATAACCCCTTTACCGGCAGCCAGACCGTCTGCCTTGAGTACTATAGGAAGAGAATGATTCTTGATATATTCTATCCCTTCAACATAGCTGGCAGCATCAAATTCGCGATAAGCAGCTGTAGGTATGCCGTATTTTTTCATAAAATCCTTAGCAAAAGCTTTACTTCCTTCAAGCTTGGCGGCATTGGCTGATGGCCCTATCACGTAAATATGATTTGTTTTCTCGTTATTACGGATAAAATCATACAAACCCTTAACCAGTGGCTCTTCCGGCCCAACTACAATCAACTCAATGTGTTTCTTCAATGAAAAATCGGCTATCGCCGAAAAGTCTGTAGCCTTGATATTGACATTTGTACCGCAATCTGCCGTACCCGGATTACCAGGCGCTATAAAAAGATTTGAACATAAAGGGCTTTTGCTTATTTTCCATGCAAGGGCATGTTCACGCCCGCCGCTGCCAACTATCAGGATATTCATATGTATTGTACCTTATTTTTTTTGCGAATTTAAAACTCCCTCACCGGTAATCCATAATAAATTATTTAAAACGATTTCGCTAAAATTTTTTCAGTGATTGAAATGCCCAATTTTACTAGAATAGAAAGAATTTTATTACTTTGAGTGATATTTAAACCTTAAGAAGGATAAAAAAATTTCAATTTTTATGAATGAACGGATAACAACCTCTTCCAAACATCCGCAAGGCTTGTTTGTACTTTTTTTTACGGAAATGTGGGAAAGATTCAGTTACTATGGCATGAGGGCCATTTTTACTCTCTATATGACAAAGGCATTATTGCTTGACAAAGCCCCGGCTTCTAATATCTATGGAAGCTACACCGGGCTTGTTTACCTCACACCGTTAATCGGGGGTTATGTGGCAGACAGATATTGGGGAAACAGAAGGTCTATTCTTGTGGGCGGGTTGTTAATGGCACTCGGGCAGTTCCTCATGTTCTTAAGCGCATCGAATTACCATAATGTGGATTTTGCCCAAATATTAATGTGGCTGGGCCTTACAGCCCTTATCATAGGCAATGGTTTCTTTAAGCCTAATATTTCCACGCTTGTGGGGCAATTGTACCCAAGAGGCGACAAGCGCCTTGATGCTGCATTCACTTTATTCTATATGGGTATCAACCTGGGTGCATTCTTTTCCCCAATTATTTGTGGCATTTTAGGTGATACCGGCAATCCGGCTGATTTTAAATGGGGATTCCTTGCTGCATGCATCGGTATGATTTTCGGCGTTATCTCTTTTGAATTCATGAAGAAAAAATACCTTGTTACCCCCGAAGGAGAAGCTGTGGGCGCAATTGCAAATAAAAAAAGAGACCTCGACAAGAAAACAGACGAAACTAAATCGCTGGAAGAAATTGGAACGGAAGTATCCTCAGGAAAGATCTCTGAAAAAAGCATTATAATCTGGGGTTTAATTGCTATCGGCCTTGTAATTTTCTTTCATTTTGCCATTGGCCAGGACTGGATCGGCTCAACCATTTTCAGTGTTTCTATCGGAGCCCCCGCTCTTATTTTATCTGATACCTCACTTACTAAAACCGAGAGAGAAAGGATTATTGTGATTTTCATCGCTGCATTTTTCGTTATCTTTTTTTGGGCCGCCTTTGAACAGGCAGGTGCCTCACTGACTTTTTTTGCAGATGAACAAATGAACAGAACCGTAAACATAAATGTAAGCTACGGAATTGTTTACCTGATCATTTCTGCATTGGCTGCTGCCCTATATTATACGCTTTACAGGATCATGAGCATACCAAAAGAATTTAAGATCCTTTTTGGTATTATAGGGCTTTACCTCGTTTTCCTTATTATAAAAGGATTTGCCTTGGGCAATAATTTCATAATGGAAAGTATCCCCGCATCTGCCTATAATAGTGTTAACGCAATCTTCATTGTTGTGCTTGCCCCGATATTTGCCGAATTATGGGGAAAACTGGGCAGAAGAAACCTTGAACCAGCCTCTCCGTATAAACAAGCGTTGGGCCTGCTATTACTCTCATTAGGGTATGTTGTTATTGCCATTGGTGTAAAAGATATCGGAGCTGTTAAAGTAAGCATGATGTGGTTGATTGTTTTATACCTTTTGCATACAATTGGCGAGCTTTGCCTGTCTCCCATTGGGCTATCGCTTGTTAATAAACTGGCTCCTGCAAGATTTGCGTCGCTCCTGATGGGAACATGGTTCCTGGCTAATGCAACTGCTAATAAGTTTGCAGGCACATTGAGTTCCTTCTATCCCGAAGCAGGGAAACCATCTCATTTTCTTGGATACCAGATGACAAACCTCTATGATTTCTTTGTTCTTTTCATTGTCATGTCCGGGGTTGCCTCCATCATCCTTTTCTTCTTAAGTAAGTTAATGCTGAGAATGATGCATGGAATAAGATAATTATTCAGTAATATTGTTAAGGCTGTTCTCCAGGAACAGCCTTTTTTCTGCAAATTATTATTATGGGAAATTCGCTGTCATTAGAACAAATTCGTTCCTTCAAAGGAAAATACCCCCGGCAATTATGGTATCTTTTTTTTACGGAAATGTGGGAAAGGTTTTGTTTTTACGGGATGAGGGGCATTCTGACTATTTTCATGGTGGGCAAGCTTCATATTACCGATAAAGATGCCAATCTGAAATATGGGGCAATCCAGGCCTTTGTATATGCTTTTACATTTATAGGCGGCATATTTGCAGATAAAATACTCGGTTTTAAAAAATCTCTTTTTTTTGGAGGCATTGTAATGGTTGCCGGTAATCTTATTATTGCTTTTTCCCCGGAAAATTTCTTTTACCTGGGCATCACTTTTTCAATTATCGGAACAGGATTTTTCAAGCCGAACATTTCTACTATGGTAGGCGATCTCTATCATGAAGGGGACCATAGGAGAGATGCAGGTTTTAGCCTGTTCTACTCCGGTATCAACCTGGGGGCATTGCTAGGCGGCATACTTTGTGTTTATTTGGGCAAACAGGTTTCCTGGAGTTCTGCATTCTTTGCAGCAGCTATTGTAATGATAATCGGGTTAACCACTTTTTTATTTACACGGAAATATCTCGGGCCAATCGGGTCTTCGCCCCTCAAAAATATGAGCATATCCAAAAGGAGAATCAGGGAAATCGCTGTCTATGCCGGATCAATGGCAATCGTACCTTTAATATTGCTGATGGTCAAGAACACGGATTATACTAATATTTTTATGTATACGATCGGGCCTGTTTCTATTGTTTATTTTGGCTGGGAAACGATAAAACTCAAGACGGTTAAAGAAAGGAAACAACTCGTTGCAGCATTTATCTTCATCTTCTTTTCTATTATCTTTTGGGCTTTTTTTGAACAAAGCGGCGGCTCATTAAGCCTATTTGCCGAAAAGAATTTGCAAAACCATGTTTTGGGTATACCTATGGACCCTAATATGGTGAACAATTCTTCTAACTCACTCTTTGTTATCCTTTTCAGTTTCCTGGTAGGGCTTGTATGGCTGTGGCTGGCCAAAAAGCGGCTTGAACCTAATACGGTAATAAAATTCGGAATTGCATTCCTGTTTCTCAGCGGGGGCTTTTATATTTTCTATTACACCCGTTTTTTTGCCAATAGCCAGGGAATTACTTCCCTGAACCTATTTACGCTTGCGTGGTTCATCATTACATTCGGAGAATTATGCCTTTCGCCGATAGGGATGTCTATTATTACCAAATTATCACCCACACATTTATCCGGGATGATGATGGGATTATGGTTTCTTGCCTCTGCTTACGGCCAGTATTTTGCAGGGTTATTGGGTGCAGGCATGAGTACGCCTGATAACAATGCCAGTCTTTATGAAAAGCTCATATCCTACACCAGCGGTTATCGCCAACTCGCAATTTATGCACTGGGAGCTGGATTGCTATTGATCGTCATATCTCCACTGGTGCGGAAACTTATGTACGAAGTTAAATAACCATGTAGTTTTTTATTTGCGGGCATTTGCCTGTACATAAGCCAGTACATTTGCTTTTTCCGTTTCGCCCATTTTTGCTTTTGGAGCCATCCAGTTCATAATACTGACCCATTTTTCTGCAGTAAACTTTGATACATCAGGCAATGCATGGCATCTGCCACATTTTGCTTTATAAGCAGTTTCGCCTGCAGCAAGCACTTCCTGTGAGGACACGGCAACTGAAGTTTTGGCGGGTTCATTTCTATTTGCTGTAGTTGCCGGGGCCATTCTCTTTGTACAACCCCAGATGGTTATAAACGCAATACCCGTGACAATTATTTTTTTCATGTGTCATTGATTTGACACTAAAATAAATATCCATGT
>CAZKPH010000132.1:0-6571 GCA_964554605.1 uncultured Ferruginibacter sp. | reverse complement strand
AACACTCGTCATAAAACGCCTTATAAGACTAAATATTGTGCCAAACTATTCATTCTTCGGGTATTTTTTTAAATACTTTATAAAAAATGCTGAATGAATCAAAGGGAGGTAAACAAACATTGCCTCTACACAAATAGATTTGATCCATTTTACCTGTGAATTTATCGTTTATATATTTAATTTTATTATCTTTTTTGCTGGCTGCCACTAAGATTTTCCCCGGGCTGTATATCCCGGCTGCATGCATGCCCCATTGCCGGTATTCGCTGGCAATAATGGTTATTTCGTCTGTCCCGTTAAGATATTGTTGCAATAAACAGGCCCAATAAGCAAAGGATGCTGGATATTGCAAAGAAAGGCCAGCCATTGACTGAATCATTTTCCCCGACCTTTCCTGAAAATCTTTACGGCTGAAAACCAGTCCAACCCTTCTCAGCATATCTGCCATCACAGCATTTGCCGAAGGTATGGCCCCATCATAGATATCTGCTTTCCTTATCAAAATATCCGGTTGGCCTTCCCGGGTATAAAAAAACATATTTGATTGATTGTCAGAATATCTTTTTATAGTATATTCCAATATCTCCTTTGCTTCTGTCAGGTATTTTTCATTGAAGGTCAATTCATATAATTGCAAATCCATCCTTATAAAATATACATAATCATCTAAGAATGCTACACCTTTCAGTTCCCCTGATGTACATACATGAAACATTTCCGCACTTTCCTCCTGCTTTCTAAACTTAGCCTTTATATAGTTATAATGTTTGGTAGAAAGCTGCATATATTCCTCACTCTGCAGAACAACAGCAGCCCTGGCTAAAGCTCCTGTCATCATTGCATTCCAGGATAAGATTATTTTGGTATCCACACCTGGCTTTATACGTTGAGACCTTTTCTCTCTAAGTACCCGGATACCTTGTTTTATCCGCTGCTTACATACGGATTCCGGTAAACCATTTAACCTGGCAAATTCCTTTATGGGCACAAGTACCCTGAGTATATTTTTATGCTCCCAATTACCATCATTGGTTATGTTGTAATAGCGGCAAAACAAATCGGCATTTTCTTCGAGCAATTGGTCAATTTCCGTTTTATCCCATACATAATATTTTCCCTCAATTCCTTCACTATCAGCATCCATTGCCGCATAGAAACCTCCTTCTTCCTGTACCATCTCTTCCTGTATGAACGCTATGCTATGATGGATGGCTTCTGCATATTCCTCATTTCCGGTAAGGGAATATGCATCACAAAGAAGATCAATCATCAATGCGTTATCGTACAGCATTTTTTCGAAATGAGGCGCCAGCCATTCTTTATCCGTACTATACCTTGCTATTCCCCCCGATATATGATCATATATTCCGCCCTGCAGAATTTTGTCTATCGAAATCAGCGCATGTTTAAGCGCTTCGTTATTCTTCGTAAAATAATAGGATTGAAACAATAGCTGAATACAGGCGAATTGAGGAAATTTAGGTGGGTTGCCAAAGCCCCCCCATTCGTGATCGGCATCTTTCATTAGATTTTGAAACAAGGTATTGTCTGCATGAGCTTCCTGATTTACGAATTTTTTTGTCAGCCCCCGAAAGATATTTCCCTTCATATATGTTACCAGGTTATGTGCCTGGTTTTCAATATCCTCACGTCTTTGTTCCCACGCATCGGCAATGCTTTTTAATACTGATTTCCAAGGCATCCTGCCATTTACCTCTACCGGGGGGAAATAGGTACCGCCAAAAAAAGGCTTCAGGCTTGGAGTAAGGAAAACATTCAATGGCCATCCGCCACTTCCCGTGAGTATTTGTAAAGCCTCCATATAAATTGAGTCAAGGTCCGGCCTTTCTTCCCTGTCTATTTTGATATTCACGAAATATGTATTCATAATTTCCGCAACACTTTCATCTTCAAAACTCTCTCTCTCCATTACATGGCACCAATGGCAGGCCGCATATCCGATACTCACTAAAATAGGCTTGTTTTGTTGTTTGGCCATTGAAAGTGCCATATCGCACCAAGGCATCCAATTGACAGGATTATGCGCATGCTGCAATAGATACGGGCTCGATTCATTAATAAGCAGGTTCGAATAAAGAGAGGACATAGGTAAAATTTACAGAAAATAAAATGCCCCGGCACGTTTACCAGGGTAGAGAATGGCATTGTTTCTACAGGTATTGATTATTTTCTTTTTGCGGTCGACAAGAACAATTCCAGTGCTGATACCATACTGGGGGCTTGCGGTTGTGGTGCTTTTATATCCAGAATCAGCCCCGCATCTTCTGCTGCTTTAAAAGTATTGGGACCGAATACACCGATCTTTGTACCATTTTGTTTATACTTCGGGAAGTTTTCAAACAGGCTTTTTACACTGCCAGGATTAAAGAAGCATATGATATCATAATCTCGGGCAATCACATCTTTAATATCATTGCTTACTACGTTATAGAATATTGGAGTCGCAAATTCAACATTATTAGCTTTAAGCCAATTGGTAATTTCATTATCTGACACCTGAGAACACGGATAAAGAAATTTTTCATTATCCTTATGTTTATTGATTACATCAAAAAGGCTTTTATTTGAACCATCTGCTCCATAAAAAACTTTTCGCTTTCTGTATAAAATGAATTTTTGAAGATATAAAGCCACAGACTCTGTTATGCAAAAATATTTGGTGTCTTGCGATACATTCACCTTTAATTCATCACAAATCCGGAAAAAATGATCGATGGAATGACGGCTTGTAAAAATAATAGCAGAGTAATTGATTATTTCGGTCTTTTGCTTGCGGAATTCTTTTGCCTGCACTCCTTCTATTACAATGAACGGATGAAAGTCCAGTTCAAGATTATGTTTACGAGCAAGGTCAAAATAAGGAGACTTGTCACCCTCCGGTTTGGGTTGGGTAATCAAAATCTTCTTTATTCCCACAGCTATTGATTCTTTCTGATTTTTTCCGTTTTTAACCATGTACGAATGTTAGATTTCCTCTGGTGGTGCAAAGTTATGCGTTTTTACGTAATAATAAGCAACACTGCTTTGTAAATGAGTAAAATGGGAATTATTTCCACCCCTGCCAGGTATAATAAAAAATGAAACCGGCTAACCTTTAAGCGATTCTGTAAGAGCCCGTACGAACGAAAAAAACGTAATAGAAACATAATTCCTGTAAATACCAGAGATATTATAACAGCCGGAGATGCGATGGCCGGAGATGCAAAAGCCATTATCACAACAAATGGCAAAAGAAAGATCCCTAATATTTTATTAATAAGAAAAACGATGAAAATATAAGTATCCGTAGCCTCCCTAAAACCGGCAATCCAACCTGTAAACTTTAATGTTATAAATTTCAAAAGATAAACAAATAATAATCCTGCAATGGAAAGAAGAATAAAATACAGAACATTAAAATTTTTTAAAAAACCGAAATGCTGCAACACAAAATAAACGTAAAGCCCCGCCGTAATAATGAAATATATATTAAACAGCAAGGAAGGCAATTTCGCCTGCAATAACTGGTCTGTCAACTGGTTTTGCCGCAACGAAGTATTAAAGAAAACCCTGAAGAGATTATCAAAATATCTTTTGTAAAAAACTTTTAGCGATGCCAAAAGCAGCACAAGAAATACGATTACATAAAAAAATATTTCGGTATACCAGGAATATTGCTTTGGATAAGCTTTCATAGAAACAGGAGCATCACTTAAATGCAAGAAACGATCGCTATTTAAGAAGCGGTCAAGTTTGTTTTGATAAATATTTCCCGGCAAACTATCCTGTATGATAATAGGCACTGTATCTGTTGCTGGTTGCTGCGCCAATACGCTACTTACCAACAAACCAAATGTAATTATGAATATTATATGCCGCAATGCTTCCTATATTTTATAACACAAAAGTAATCAGCCCTGAAAAAGTTTGGTCACTCTTTATATCAAAATTTTTAAAAATAATTTATATACCCGAAATGGATCCGGGATGCCTTCCGAAAATTAAACGTTACATCATCTCTTTTACCAACTGCATAGCTTAGTTTTAACACACCCATCTTTGTTTCGAATACGATTCCGATACCTGCGCTGAGAAACCTATTGGAGAGATCAACAGCCTGATAATTGTTTCTTGCCCACCCTATATCCGAAAACCCGAAAAAGTAAGAGTTCAATGCGGTAAGATATCGGTATTCTGCGGAAGCAACCGCATACCTGGTAGCATAAATACTTTCTTCGTCAAATCCCCTAAGCAACCTAAATCCTCCAATCTGAAAAAGATCATTACGAAAAATATCAGGGCTGACATATTGAGCCGCACTAACGGAAAACCGCAATGTACCCTGCCTCCCCGTTCGAAAATAATGTGCGGCATCAAGGATTATTTTTAATTGATAAGATTTCATTTTTAATGAATCGTAAAGTTTATTATAATCATAAGAAGGGTCTTTGATACTTACAATATCATTATTTTTCTTTAACGTTTTGATCCCGGCAGATGCCACCATGTGCAGTTCATTGCCCATTACCGGATTATACCTGTAGTTAGTACTGTTCCATTCATAGTCAACACCGAAAGATATTGCCGTATAATCAATATTAGCCGGTAATTTTTTGGATGATTTAACAACATTGGTATCCACTCCTGCAGCCAGTAGAAAACTGTTTTGGGTTTGAAAAAATATTTTCCCAGATTGGTTGGCAGAAACCAGGTATTGCACTCCCAACTGGCCGTTTATTTGCATATAAGTTGAATCCTTTTTGAAAAGATCAAACGAAAAATCCAACCCCAATGGAGAGCGGAATATATAAGGATGCTGCCATGCAATATTAAGCCTTGGCGATTTTTCCTGCAGTTGCTGCCAGTTTATCAAAATAGATTCACCTCTGCCCAATGCATTTTTCAAATTCAGGTTCACATCTCCTGTTAATCGCAATTTATTGCTTTCTGATGAGGCAGGTAAAAATCCCACAAGAAAATTCACCTGGCTACATTTTTGCGGATTGAGATACAAATTCACAATAGACCCTGACCCCAATAAGGAAATATCAGATGGCTGTACAACCTGAAGAAAGGGCAATGAAGACAATTTTTTTCCTATTTGTTGAATCCTGGCCTTATTGTACAGGCTCCCATTGCTTATACCCAAATATTGTTGCAAAAAAAAGTTGGATATCACGGCTTTGCCATATATCCGAATACTATCTATGTGATATAAAGGGCCTTTGTTTACCATGAGTATTGCTGAAATTCTGTCTTGCAAAAAAACTACACTATCTAAAAAAACGGATGCAAAAGGATAACCACTATTTTCGTAATATGCTAATAGTCGTTGCTGTAAAGGCTGCACCTGGCTAAACTCAATCTGCCCCTTTGATATTGCAGCACTCAGGCCTGTTTCCAACAAAGCCTTTCTTTCTATCTTCCCAACATCCAGTTGTATGTATTTTAAACGCGGGCCGAGAAAAACCTGTACTGTCGCCAGCGATGAATCTACCTTCACGCTATCTACTGATGCCGCCGGATATCCTTCTGACAATAATAACGACGGCAGTTTCCTAATATAATCAGCACAAGCTTTAATTCCCGAAAATTCCGTTTGCAATACAGGCTGCGCGGGAAAGCCTGTATCTTTGCCGATATATACGACAGTAAGTTTATACTGCGCCGATGCCCTGCTGCCAAAGAATAATAGCAGGACAAAGAACAAGCAGGTAACCCTACAGCAATATATACAGCCATTCACCATGAGAAGTACTAAACTTTGTCAATATTAAATATTAATACTTAAATCAGAAATTATATTGCCCGGTATCTATATTCATATCCCTTTCTGCAAACAAGCTTGCCATTACTGCAACTTTCATTTCTCGACCAGCCTGCGGCAAAAGGAAGATATCATTGCAGCTATTGTAAAAGAAATCAATTTGACCGAAAATGAATTCATTTCAGATAATAACATTTTTGAAACCATTTACTTTGGAGGCGGCACTCCCAGTTTACTTGACATTGGTGATATATCCTCTATTCTTGAAGTATTATATAATCGCTTCAGTATAAGCACAAATGCTGAAATTACGCTAGAGGCCAATCCTGATGATATCAGTGAAGAGAAACTTTCCAGTTGGAAGAAAATGGGAATTAACCGGTTTAGTGTTGGCATTCAATCTTTCGTAGAAGCTGACCTTCGATGGATGAACCGGGTACATTCTGTACACCAGGCACTGTCATGCATTGATATGATAAGAAATGCCGGATTTGACAACTTTTCTGCAGACCTGATCTACGGCTCCCCAGTGCTTACAAACGATCAATGGAAACATAATGTCGAAATACTTATCAATAAGGGGGTGCCACATATATCCTGTTATGCACTTACGGTAGAAACGGGAACTGCTCTCGAAAAAATGATCGGCCAAAAGAAAAAAGAGGCAGCAGATGGTAATAAACAAGCTGATCAATTCCATTTGCTGATGAATTGGATGAACATTGCCGGGTATGAACATTACGAAATAAGTAATTATGCGCTGCCAGGCTACCGAAGCCGTCATAACAGCAGCTACTGGCAGCA
>CAZKPH010000131.1:0-6601 GCA_964554605.1 uncultured Ferruginibacter sp. | reverse complement strand
TGAAGATTTGATGATACCGTTGATAGCTACGCTGGCATGTGATACTCTTTGTATGACGGCTTTCATGTAATAAAGATAGCGATACGCCTGTTTATAAGTACCATTCAGCCCAATTCTTTTCTGAGATCGCTGGCGGTTTTTGTACTTCCGTCGTGGCTCCAGCCGGGGGGCATCAGCAGGTATTTTATTTTTGCGGTAAATGGGATTTTCCTGCGGATATCTTTGGCGATATTGGACCATTCATGAAAAATGGCTTTGATTGGGTGATAAGGGAAATCAAGCGGTTTCGTTAATCCGTATTTTACAGGTTCGCCGGGTAATTCTTCCTGGAATGTTCCGAATATTTTATCCCATATAATCAGGCACATGCCCATGTTTTTGTCGAGGTAACGAATATTGCATGCATGATGAACCCTATGATGGCTGGGGCTCACAAAGACAGATTCGAACCATTTTGGCATTTTATTTATATATCTGTGTAATAGAATACATAAGAACAATATCCTCAGGCCTGAATCCAAGAAAAGTTAACGGTATAAAATATACGAAGCGGTATAAAGGTTGGAATACAGACGATCTGAACCCGGTAGAAAGGTTAAATTCTTCCGAAGAATGATGGGTAACATGTATTGCCCAGAAGAAGCGGCATAAGTGGTCTACCCTGTGCTCGAAATAGAATGCCATGTCTTCCGCAACGAATAAAAATGGCCAATATGCCCAAGGGTGTGGAGAAAGATCAAGAATGTGAAACCGGTAAAACCATTGAAGAACTATAAACAAATATACCGACCGGAACAACAAGTCAATGCCGCCATTCAAGAACATGAAATAGACGTTCATCAACGTATCCTTCAAGGAATAGTAATTCCTTACCTGAAGATGGCTAAGTAAAATTTCGAATCCGATTATAATAGTGTATAAAGGTGTGCTAACGGCTATAACCGTTGCCTCATTTATTTGAAAATGCAATATCTAATTTTGTTGGTTTCTGTATCGGGCAGGTACTGTATTATACTGCCATAATCTCTTTGTCT
This sequence comes from uncultured Ferruginibacter sp., assembly GCA_964554605.1. Lineage (GTDB taxonomy): Bacteria > Bacteroidota > Bacteroidia > Chitinophagales > Chitinophagaceae > Ferruginibacter. The sequence continues at coordinate 5,567 of CAZKPH010000131.1, read as the reverse complement.
TTGGCTTCAAGGTGTTTTTCTACCAGTGTAATATAACGGTTGGTTACTTCCTGAATTTCATCTTCAGCATCTTTGGCGGAGTCTTCGCTCACACCATCCTTTTGTAGTTTCTTAATATGCTCAATAGCATCCCTTCGGATATTGCGGATAGAAACTTTAGCATGTTCACCTTCGCCATTGCATTTTTTTACAAGCTCTTTTCTTCTTTCTTCCGTAAGTGGGGGCAGGAACAAACGGATAAAGTTGCCGTCGTTTTGTGGGTTAATACCGATATTGGCAGCAATGATGGCACGTTCAATCGGCTGAAGCATATTTTTTTCCCATGGCTGTACAGAAATTGTCCGGGCATCAAGAACGGAAATATTCGCAACTTGCGAAAGAAGGGTAGGTGCCCCGTAATACTCAACATGTATACCTTCGAGCATATTGGGGTTGGCCTTGCCGGCACGTATCTTTATCAATTCTGCTTCCAAATGGCTGATAGCCTTTTTCATAGAAGCTTCCGTTTCGGATTTTATTTTGGTTAGATCTTCTGACATATACGAAAATGATTAAGCCGTACAAAACTAAAAAAAAGATTGAAGTGCAAAAATTATATTGCCTGAAAAGTGATGATGCGGTTACTTCAGTTTTTAGAATCGGCAGTTTCTGCAGTTAAATTGATCACTTTGTGTGAAGCCTTTATAGAGGCCCTGCCATTTATTTTATGCAATCTGATAGCTTTGCGGGTGGGCCTGCTATAATAGAGAAACCCGATAATAGAAAGCGCCACCACCATAATAGCGGCAATAGTAATAGTTGTTCCCCACTGCCTTAAGAAATAAGCCATGGCAATGAACCCGATGTTTACACTGACACATGCAAAGGTAATTCTTCGGTGGTTGAGGCCCAGGTCCAGTAAAAGATGATGTACATGAGTTCTGTCAGGGCTGAAAGGGGATCTTCTATCCAGGATACGCAGCCCAAATACCCTCAATGTGTCAAACAATGGTACAATAAGGATCGAAAAACCTATGGCTGGCGCGGCTTGCAGGTATATCGTGGATGTATGGGTTCCGGCAATGTTTATAAATTTTATTACCAGTATGGAATTTATAAGCCCTATCAGGAGAGATCCTGTATCTCCCATAAATATCTTTGCAGGGGAAAAATTATATATCAAAAAGCCTATCAGGCTTCCGGACAAGGAAAACGCCATTACAGCATAAAGCAAATTTCCGGAAAGATAAAAATAGGTACCCAGTACAAGAGATGTTACCAACCCCAAACTTCCAGCTAACCCATCAACTCCATCTATCAGGTTAAATGAATTCGTAATGACTATTATGGTAAACAAAGTAAAAATAGTCCCGGCGAAATGTGGTATTTCATGAAGCCCCATAAAACCGTGCATATTATTCAGAGATACGCCGCCAAACCTAATTACAATACCGGCAGCAACTAATTGCCCAATAAATTTTTTAGCCGCAGAAAGAACAAGGATGTCGTCTTTTATTCCCAGGAAAAAGATTACTATGGATGCAGCAGCAAAAAATTGAAGTTCCTGGCTATGCTCTTTTACGGGTGCCCCCAACAGCGTGGCAAGTATAAACCCTGCAAATATTCCCAACCCGCCGAGGGTTGGTATTACCACTTTATGTACCTTTCTTGCGTCGGGTTCATCATATAGTTTTTTTTGCTTGGCTACTTGTATTATTATCGGTATGGCAAAAAAAGTTATAAAAAATGCCAAAGCAGCACTTAATAATATATTATCCATTCTGCTGGTAATTAGTTAATCTTTGATAACAAAAAAAGAATCGGGTAAAGTTTTGCCATGCAATAATTATAAAATAGATACTTACTATGTGTTTAGTTTAGGACATACAAATTAACACAAAATGGTCGGATTAAAAAAATTTAACCAAACATTTGCTTTTATTATGACACTTTTTACTTAAAAATTGCGGCTTTCGTATGTAAAAAGATGAAAAATATTGTTTTCCTTTGCCAATGCACTTATTTGAAGTAGGTTTGCAGCCCTTAAGTTGATAAAAATGAGTAATTTAACAGCTATTGCTTCGCAAGTACGCAGAGATATTGTACGTATGGTACATGCCGTACAAAGCGGGCACCCCGGGGGATCTTTGGGATGTACCGAATTTATGACGGCCTTATACTTTGAAATAATGAACCGCAGGGAAGAATTTGAGATGGACGGCCATGGAGAGGATTTGTTTTTCCTTAGCAACGGGCATATTTCGCCATTGTTTTACAGTGTATTGGCCAGATGTGGTTATTTCCCCGTTTCTGAACTTGCTACTTTTCGTAAGCTTAATAGCCGTTTGCAGGGCCATCCTACGACACATGAGGGTTTGCCGGGTATACGTATGGCCAGCGGTTCGCTCGGGCAGGGGCTAAGCGTAGCGGCAGGAGCGGCGCTGGCTAAAAAGTACAATAATGACCCTGCTATTGTTTTTTCCCTGCATGGAGATGGTGAATTAGACGAAGGGCAAAACTGGGAAGCTGTACTTTTTGCTGCACATCATAAAATAGATAACCTGATTGCTACAATTGACTGGAATGGGCAACAAATTGATGGGCCAACGACTAAAGTAATGGGGCTGGGGGACCTGGCAGCTAAGTTTGATGTATTTGGCTGGCAAACGGTTTTGCTGGAAAATGGAAATGTGATGGAAGATGTTGTTGCCGCGCTGAAAAAAGCCAAAACGCTTGTTGGGAAGGGGAAACCAGTTGTAATATTAATGAAGACTTCCATGGGCAAGGGGGTTGATTTTATGGAAGGCAGCCATGAATGGCATGGTGTGGCTCCTAATGATGAACAATTATCACGTGCTTTATCTCAGTTGCCTGAAACGCTGGGAGATTATTAATTACTTCTCAATTCTATTTGTTGTTGGGATGCTTTTAAAGCTGGTATCATTGAGGCTATGAGGGTGATTAATAAAGCGGTAGCACTTACTAATAGGAAATCTGCGAATTGTAGTTTCACCGGGAAATAATCTATAAGAAAGGAACCTCCTTCTATTTTTATCAATTTGAAATTGACCTGTAAAAAACAAATAATTACGGCCAGTATTAAGCCTATTGCTGTGCCAATGACTCCCAATAACATACCTTCTCCAAGAAAAATTTTCAAAATAGCAGCCTTACCGGCACCCAGGCTTTGCAAAATGCTTATGTCTCTCTTTTTTTCCAATACCAGCATAGTGAGAGCGCTTACCATGTTAAAAGCTGCAATAATGAGGATCAGGGTGAGGATTGAATAAATAGCCCATTTTTCAAGTTTCATGGTACTGTATAAGCTCATATTTTGTTCATACTTTGATAATACGGTATATTGATTGCCGAGCAACTTTGTAATCGCTGTTTTTACCTCCTGTATTTCAGCATTATTGCTAAGCCTGATTTCAACGGCACTATATTCGTTTGGGGCAAATCCCATTTGTTGTTTTACGAAATCGATGTTTGTAAAAGCATATTTATTGTCGAATTCCTGTTGTATGGCAAAAATGCCTGATGCTATTGCTGACCCTTCGCTTATCGATTGTAATGGGTCTGCGATGGAGATATATCCTTTTTTAGGGAGGATAATATTTATTACGGAAGGTTGGGAGGCGGCTCCTGAAATATTGACTGAAATAGCGTTTTGTATGCCATAGCCTACTACAAGCCCGGGGCTTTCTGCAGTGCCGGTATTGAATTTCCCCTGAAAGGTTTTATCCTGAACGCCGCACACCTGCCCATAATTGTCGCTTACTCCTTTCAGGTAAACAATTGTTTGTTGTTCATCGTTTTTTATAAGTGCTTTTTCTTCTGCTACCATTGAAAGTGCATAAATGCCGGGCTGGTGTTTTACGGCATTGATCTGATCCGGTGTGAGGATAAATGTTTTTCCGTTTGCTGGTATTATTTTAATATCTGTATAAAAAGAAGAATAGAGAGATTTTACGAGTCCTTCAAATCCGTTAAATACGCTTAGTACCAGTATCTGGCATGTTGTTGCAAAGGCTATTACACCAACTGTTACCCATGCAATAATATTAATGGCATTGGCACTTTTTTTCCCTTTGAAATATCTCCAGGCAAAGGTGAGGAACATGGCGTTTTTTGGGGGTTACCTGTTTGGGTTAATTATTTTCGTTTTCTTCTTTTTTTATTTTTTCGAACAGCGCTTCCATTTTGAAAACATAGTCCAGCGTATCGTCTATATAAAATTTGATTTCGGGTATACTGCGTAATTGATGGCGTACTCTTTGTCCCAGTTCTTTTCTTATTTCTTTTGTTTTTTCTTCAAATTTGTGCAGAGCCGCTTTAGGGTCTTTTACCTGGAAAAGGCTAAGGTAAATTCGTGCTTCATAAAGATCTGGAGTAATTTTCACAGCGGCAATGGAAATCATACCACCGTCCATCATGTTCAATCCCATTTTCAGGAAAATATGATTGAGTTCTTCATTGATCAATCCTGCCACTTGTTTTTGTCTTTTGGTTTCGGTAGTCATGTGACGTTGTTTAAAATGTAAAGGTAGATAGATTGTCCCGTATGTTCCTGAATTTTAGTAAGATGTTAGAGGATGTATGAAAAGCTGAACAGGGGTAGAAGGATGAACGGAGCGTCGCCACTGGAGTTGCCTAAAGATTTGGCGCTGGTTTCCGAAATATATATAATATATATATAAAAAAGAGTACTTGTAATGAAGTACTCTTTTCGGATATTTTTTGGTTGTTGTTATTTTGCTGCACCCATTTTAGCTTCTATACTAAGTGTAGCATGTGGTACTGCACGTAAGCGGGCTTTATCGATAAGTTTGCCTGTTACGCGGCAGATACCGTAGGTTTTGTTCTCGATACGCATAAGCGCTTTTTCCAGATGGTCGATAAATGTTATCTGGCGGCTTGCCATCTGGCTGAGTTGTTCTCTCTCCATGCTGAGGCTTCCGTCTTCCATTGTCATATATCGGTTATCGGTTTCGTCTCCACCCATTTCATCTTTGCGAGTAATTAATCCCTGCAGATAGGCGAGTTCTTTTTTTGCTGCTTCTAGTTTTCTCAGAATAAGTTCTTTAAATTCTGCTAATTCGGGATCACTGTAACGTTGGGTGGGTACACCTTGTTCTTGTATTCTCTGGTCAAGAACAGATTTGGTGAATTCCGGCTGATATTTGCGAACTGTCTTTGTAGAAATTTTCGGGATTACTACTGGTTTTGGGGCAGGCACTTTAATGTCTTTTGCTTTTACAGGAGCTGTAGATTTTGTTTCTACAACTTTCGAAGTTGCTTTTGGTGCTGCTTTAGATACTACTTTGGTTGTTGCTTTCGGTGTAGTTACTTTCTTTGATTCTGTTTTTTTTGCCATGGGTTTTTTTAATGCCGGTTTAGCTGCTTTTTTCGTATTCACTAGAGGTTTTACTACTTTTTTGGCAGTTTTTTTGGAAGCTACAACGATTTTTGCAGGGGCTTTCTTAACAGGTTTTGAGGATTTTGGAGCAGGCTTTGCCACTTTTTTAGGGGTGGCTTTAGCAGCTTTTTTTGGGGCTGCTTTCTTTGCAGGAGCAGCTTTCACTGCC
>CAZKPH010000130.1:0-6604 GCA_964554605.1 uncultured Ferruginibacter sp. | reverse complement strand
AAACAAGTGATGTTGTAAGGTCTTATTCTATTACTCGTCGCAGGGACCTGATGGGAAATTATGGTGCTCTCAGCGAAGATCAATTGTCTGTTACGTCTCCATCGGTCATACGTAGGTGGGTGATGAAAGATATTCCCCCTTTTGAATATGAAAAGTTTACAACCAGCCCCGAAAATTTTATAGATAAAATAAGTTTCCAGTTATATAGGACTTATGATGGGGCATCATATCACGATGTGGCTGTTAGTTGGAAAGATGTAGCTGGAAAAATGCTGAAAAGAGAAGATTTCGGGTTATTGCTTTATCAAAATAATACATGGGCTGTGAAGATACTGCAAGGTGTAATCAGCCCTTCTGATAATGATTGGGAAAAAACCAATAAGATATTCCGTTATGTACGGGACAATTATACTTGTACCGATCGTAATAATAAATATATTACAACAACCCTTAAAGATGTAGCCGGTAAAAAAAGCGGCTCTGTCGGGGATATAAACCTTCTGATGGTTGCTTTATTGTCGCAGGCGGGCTTTGTAGCGGAACCTGTGCTTTTAAGTACACGGGAATTCGGTAGAAACCTGCCAACCTATCCTATGTTGAATAAACTCAACTATGTTATCTGCCGGTTATCTGTCGGTAATAAATTTTATTTTCTTGATGCTGCCACTCCATATATGGATTTTGGCGAAATACCATTGGAATGTTATAACGGCCATGCCAGGGTTATAAATTCCCAGGCAGATTCTGTATATCTTAACCCCGATTCGATAACTGAAAAAAGCAGCTATGACATTTCACTTATAAATACTAATGGAGGAATAACCGGGAAATTGAAATATCAGCCTGGCTATTACGGCTCCGTTGATCTGAAATCAAATATTGCATCCAAAGCAGGTTCGTCATTGTTGTCTTTAATCCAGAAAAGCATCTCGGCAGATGGTATGAGTCTTGAAAATGTTTCAATGAAAGATTCCGGAAACGCAGAAGCGGGTGTAATTGTGAATGCGGATTTGCAATTAGGATATTCCGGAGATGCCGCCCGGGTATATTTTGATCCGGTATTGGCAAATGATTTGAAGATAAATCCGTTCATTGCTTCCGAAAGAAAATACCCTATTGAGCTGCCTTGCCTGAAAGATGTCACGTATCAATTCTCGATGATGGTGCCGGAGGGCTTTACAGTGGAAGAAATGCCCAAATCTGTAAGATTAGAGCTTAAGAATGGAGAGGGTATTTTTGAATATAATATTACTAATACAAGGAATAAAATTGTATTGAAAGCCCATCAGGCTATTCTTAGAACTTATTTTGAACAAAAAGATTATCAATCGTTTCGGGATTTTTATGCTGGCATAGTAAAAAAGTGCTCCGAGCCTGTTGTTTTTAAAAGAATTCAAAAGTAGAATTATGAAAATATTGATGCTGTTATTCCTGCTACCTGTACCATTTATACTTACTGCACAGGATTATAGCTTTGTTTTTTTGCCAGATTCCTTAACAAAGAATGCGGATGCGATTAAGCGTATTGATGAAACTTATTTGATTATTAAGTCTGAGGAAAATGCTATTGTAAAGCATAAAGTGGCATACACGATTCTTAATGAAAATGGAAATTATCTTGCCGAATATCATAATGTGTATGATAAGTACGATAAGATTGTAGATATTACCGCAAGATTATATGATAAGTTTGGGAAGAAAATTAAGTCTGCCAAAAAAAAGGATTTTGATGATGTGGCATTTGATGATAATTTCAGCCTTGTCACCGATGCCCGGATGAAGCATTATAGTTTTTTCTGGAAAGATTATCCTTATACTGTAGAATACGAAGATGAAGAAGAACTGAACGGCTATGCCGGTCTTCCTTACTGGCACCCTGTTACCAGGCATTATGTTTCAGTACAAAACAGTTCTTTTATAATGGATGTTCCGGTTGATTATCTGTTTCAATTCAAAGCGGTCAATTTTTCAAAACCACCTCTTGTAGCCGAATCTGGGAAACGTAAGATATTGACATGGGATATAAAAAACTATCCTGCCGTAAAAGAAGAAGTTTACCAGCCCCAATTATCACGTATAACCCCTTCGGTATTACTGCGCCCCGGGAAATTTATATATGCCGGGCATACCGGCAATATGGCTACATGGAAATCGTACGGGGAGTTCTACAGAGACCTTTATTATGGGCGTGATATCCTGCCGGAAGATATCAAGGCGACTGTTCACAAATTAGCCGATACTATTTCCGGTGTTTACGGAAAAACAAAGGCCTTATATGAATACCTCCAAAAAAATTCAAGGTACATCAGCATTCAGTTGGGCATAGGCGGGCTCCAGCCTTTTGAAGCGAGCTTTGTTGCTGAAAAAAAATATGGGGATTGTAAAGCGTTAAGTAATTATATGGTGGCGTTGCTTAAGGAAGCAGGAATAAGAGCGAATGTTGTGATAGTAAATGGGGATGAAGATAATAGTAACCCGGTTGTGGAAGATTTCCCGATGAGTTATTTCAATCATGTTATTGCTTGTGTACCCAATGGTAAGGATACTATCTGGCTGGAGTGTACAAGCCAGAGCCTTAGCCCCGGATATGTAGGGTCCTTTACATGCAACCGTAAGGCACTGCTTATTGACTCCGACGGAGGGCATCTTGTTTCCACGCCTGTATATACATATAAGGATAACAGGCTTTCCAGGTATATAAGTGCTTCTATTGATGAAAATGGTACGCTGAAAGCGGAAGTGCAATCCCGCTACTCGGGGTTAGAACAGGATAATTTGCATTATCTTATTAATAGCATAAGCCCTGAAAAGAGAATGAAATATCTAAATAGTTTGTATGATTTGCCTACTTATCAGATCGATAAAACCACTTTCTCCGAAACACGGGGTACTATGCCATATATTGATGAGTCTTTAGTGCTTACAGCTATTAATTATTCTTCCGTAACCGGAAAAAGAATATTTGTCAGGCCGAATGTCCTGGTAGAAAAAAGGCATAAGATGATGAATACGGATAAACGAATATCAGACGTCTTTGTCGATAATTCATACCAGGCAATTGATTCAGTCCGAATAGCAATACCTCAGGGGTACAAACTCGAGTCACTTCCAAAAGGTTGTAAATTGGAAACTAAATTTGGGACTTATGAATTTTCTCCCAAATTCAATAATGGTATTTTGTGGCTGTATCGATATTATTATCAAAAAGAAGGGGTTTACCCTTCGGGTGATTATGTCGAGTTGGAAAAATTCCAGAATTTGATTTACTCAACCGACCACTCAACTGTTGTTTTTGTAAAAACAACAGTTGAGTGATATGCGATGGTTATTTCGGCAAGCTTTTCAGGTACTCATCGGCAAGATGTTTCAGTTGTATATAGTGTTCATGCCTGCCTTTATTCTTCAGGTTAAATGTGAGCAGAAATCCTGCATATTTTTTTTGATTATCGATCCAGGGAAAACTTCCGAATAACCCGGGACTAGTTACTGCATTGCTTCTGTCGGCGCCATTTTCATCAGAGATTACCCATTCCCCAAAGCCATACCCCCAGGTACCCGCTTCAGCAGGGCTATACGCAATCTTAGTATCTTTTGTGACCCTGTCTTTTTGCATTTCTGTTACGGATTCTTTTGTCAGTACCTGTTTTCCGTAGATAGACCCTTCATTGAGTATCATTGTCAGGAAGCGTATATAATCCTCCCCGGTACTCCAGGCGCCTCCCGCCGGTAATGCCACTGGCCCTTTTCCGAAATCGGTATTAGACATTCCACATGGTTTGGCTATACGCTCTTCAAAAAGTTCTTCAAAGGTCCTGCCGCTTATTTTTTCCAGGATTGCACCGGCTATCTGTAAACCGGTATTACTGTAATGAAATGTTTTCCCTGGTTCTCCCTCCATAGGTTGTTTGGCGATTATATCCATCGCTTCATCCATACTTTTCACCGAACGCATTGTTTTAAGCGACTCTTTAAGGCTACCAGATTGTATCCCTGTAAGATGGCTTAAGCAATGCCACACCTTTATCGATCCTTTGCCGTTTGCACTCATTACCGGTAAATATTTGCCAATAGTATCCTCAAGGAAAAGTTTTCCTTCATCGACAAAGGTCATCACTAATGCAGCACTTAACCACTTGCTGCTACTGGCAATTCGTTCTCGGATGGTGCTGTTGAAATCTTGTATGGCTTCCTGAGGGGACCTCCCGAATTTTTTTGCCAGTAATTTTCCGGTGGTTTTTTGAAAACGTGTCATGTCATTTTCCGCCCTGTTATAAACAATATTCCCGTCTTTATATATAAGAAGTACAGCCCTGCCACCAAGATCCCTAAGATTATCATTGAGCCAGTTATCCAGGCCTGTAGTAGCAGACTGGCTGTAACCCAACTGAAAGATTAGCATAAAAAGAAGATACAGGCTGCATTTGCGGCAGGTACACACTTGTTTAAGCGACATAATTTCTGGTTTTACCATTTGGATTGTGTTTTGCTCAATATGTTTAAACAATGCATAAAATTCATTTGCAATTGTTATAAAATTACTTATAAAAAATTCAATATGAATAATTTAACTATAAAAGCTCAGGAGACAATCGCTAAGGCGCAGCAAATAGCTTATGAGAATCAAAATCCTAATATTGATACGGATCATTTGCTGAAAGCGTTACTTGCTGATACAGACTCGCCTGTTGGCTTTCTGCTTAAAAAGAATAACGTAAATGTAAATTTCGTTGAAAACAGGTTGGATGAAGCTATAGGTAAGTTACCGAAAGTAAAGGGAGCTGAACCTGCACAGATGTTAAGCAGGGATATGAATAGCGTAATGCTCAAAGCCGGCTCATTATTGAAAACATTTAGTGATGAGTTCGTAAGTGTCGAACATCTTCTGTTAGCTATTCTGCAGGGAAATGATAATACTGCCAAACTGCTGAAAGACAGCGGGCTTACAGATAAAGGGCTGATAATGGCAATAAAAGAATTACGGAAAGGAGATACCATCAACTCCCAGACACAGGAAACACAATTCAATTCGCTTAATAAATATGCAAAAAACCTGAATGATCTTGCCCGGAACGGGAAACTTGATCCGGTTATCGGCAGGGATGAGGAGATCCGGCGTACCCTACATATATTATCCCGGAGAAGTAAAAATAATCCAATCCTTGTCGGCGAACCGGGAGTTGGAAAAACCGCTATTGCTGAAGGGTTGGCGATGAGGGTTGTCAATGGAGATGTCCCTGATAATCTTCGTAGCAAAGTGATTTATGCACTGGATATGGGGCAACTAATCGCCGGTGCCAAGTATAAAGGGGAGTTTGAAGAAAGGCTGAAATCAGTAGTTAAGGAAGTTGCCACGAGCGAAGGGGAAATTATTTTGTTCATAGATGAAATACATACACTGGTAGGTGCAGGTGGTGGCGAAGGGGCAATGGATGCGGCAAATATTCTCAAACCGGCTTTGGCGAGGGGCGAATTGAGAGCCATCGGGGCAACTACATTAAACGAGTATCAGAAATTTTTCGAAAAAGATAAAGCCTTGGAACGCCGTTTTCAAAAAGTAATGATAGATGAACCCGGGGTGGAAGATGCTGTTTCTATTTTGAGAGGGTTAAAGGACAGATATGAAACATATCACCATGTCAGGATAAAGGACGAGGCTATCATCGCTGCCGTAGAGCTTTCTCAAAGGTATATAACCGATCGGTTTCTCCCGGATAAAGCCATAGACCTTATAGACGAGAGTGCTGCAAAGCTGAGGCTGGAGATGAATTCCATGCCTGAAGAACTGGATAAGCTTGAAAGGCAGATCAGACAACTCGAAATAGAAAGAGAAGCAATAAAAAGAGAAGACGATGAAGTTAAATTAAAAGACCTGAATACGGAGATATCAAATTTATCCGTAGGCAGGGATACTTTCCGTGCTAAGTGGAAACAGGAAAAAGAAGTTGTAGAAAAGATCCAGGCAGCCAGGACGGAAATTGAGAATTTAAAGATAGCTGCTGAAAAAGCGGAAAGAGAGGGAGATTACGGGAAGGTTGCCGAGATTCGCTATGGTAAAATACAGGCGCAAGAGAAAATCATTGATGAACAGATGAAGTTGCTGGACGAGATAAGCGAAAAAAGATTGCTTAAAGAAGAGGTGGACGCTGAAGATATCGCAGAAACTATTGCAAAAGCAACGGGTATCCCGGTAATGAAAATGATGCAAAGCGAAAGGGAAAAACTGTTGCATCTGGAAACGGAATTGCACAAAAGGGTAGTAGGGCAGGATGAGGCTATTGAAGCAGTGAGTGATGCGATACGCAGGAGCCGGGCCGGATTGCAGGACCCGCGAAAACCTATCGGATCGTTCATTTTTTTGGGAACAACCGGCGTAGGGAAAACAGAACTTGCGAAGGCATTAGCCGATTATTTGTTTGATGATGATAGTATGATGACTCGTATAGATATGAGTGAATACCAGGAAAAGCATTCCGTTAGCAGGCTTGTGGGTGCGCCCCCCGGATATGTGGGCTACGATGAGGGTGGGCAGTTGACTGAAGCTGTAAGGCGAAAGCCTTATAGTGTAATACTACTAGATGAGATTGAAAAAGCACATCCGGATGTA
>CAZKPH010000129.1:0-6622 GCA_964554605.1 uncultured Ferruginibacter sp. | reverse complement strand
GGAAAGAATATCCTTATGGATATCGCTTTGCACTGCTGCTTGCATTATGGCATCGGCACCTGCCTTATTGTTACTAAAAGCAATATTATTCTTAACGGTGTCACTAAATAAGAATACGTCCTGTGGCACGTAGCTTACCTGGTTCCTTAATTGTTCTTTCTTCATCCTGGTGATGGGGACCCCGTCAAAAAGTATATTGCCCGTATCAGAGTCATACATACGCAAAAGCAACTGCGCAATAGTTGTTTTGCCGGAACCGGTTCTGCCCAAAATAGCAATCTTTTCGCCCTTTTTAACAGATAGAGTAAAATTGTTTAATGCCTTTACACCGGTATTGGTATAAGTAAATGATACATCCTGCAGATCAATATTGCCATTCAATACAATCGATGTAGCATCTGGAGGGTCGTCTATAGCGGTTTCCGTTTGTAAAAATTCATTGATCCTCTTTTGTGAGGCTGCAGCCCGCTGCGTAATACTTGCAGTCCATCCGATAGCACTCACAGGGAAGGTCATCATTTGTATATACATAACGAACTCGGCAATCGTGCCCACTTTATTATGAACCGGATCATGAATTACATACAAAGCCCCTACCATAACAGTACAAAGCGTACTGAGCCCAATCAATAAAGCCATGCTTGGGAAATAAATAGATTCGGTACGAGCAAGGCTCAAAGCGCTTTTCTTGTAATGTAAACTGCTTTCCCGGAAGAAAGCAGCCATAGCAGTTTCCTGGACGAAAGACTTAATTACTCTGATACCACTGTAAGATTCCTGTGCGTGCGTTGTAAGGTCGCTCAGAACAGCTTGCAATTTTTCGCTTTTTCTATTAATTATTGTATTTACATAATAAATAGCAATTGCTAAGACAGGCAAAGGCGCCAATGCTACAAAGGTTAGCATGGCATTCGCCCTGAACATAAAAAAAATACTAAACCCGAGAACGGCAGCCAGGTTAATGAAATACATAACAGCAGGCCCTGTGTACATTCGTACCCTGCTTATATCTTCAGCAATACGGTTCATAAGGTCGCCGGTACTATGCTCTTTAAAAAAAGCCATATCCAGTTTCTGGTAATGAGAAAATACCTGGTTTTTCTGATCATATTCTATCAACCTGCTCATAACAATTATCGTTTGCCGCATTAGAAACATAAAGAAGCCACTTACGACAGCTATTACAAAAAGAATGATCCCGCACCAAAGTATTTTATACCCTACGGAAAGATGTGCCAGGTTATTTATGGCCTGTTGAACAAGTACATCTGTTTCACCATTATGATCCCGGGGTATGCCTTGCCCTTTTTCTACCACGGTATTTACAACATAACCGGTAATTTGCGGTGAAAGGATGCGAAAATAATTAGAGAGGATGATGAACAAAATCCCAAGCAAAAAGCGCCAGCGGTATTTCCAGAAAAAAATATTGATTGCTTTGAGATGATTCATAAATACAAATTTACTCTAATCAAAGTTTACAAAAACAAATAAGGCATACCTGCGTATGCCTTAACTTGAAAAAGATATTCTTTTATATGAGATTATATTTTTTTTCACCGATATACCTGTTAAATAGTTTGATATTTTCCTTATCGGAAAGCATTTCCAAGTGCCGGTGATGATGAATATCGGTAGCGACAAAATCGGCAAGGTTATTTTCCAGGATGAATTTAGCGGCAGCTTTGACATTTTTGCCGTAATAGCCTGTTAAAGACAAGAGATTTACCTGCAGAAGAAATCCCATGTCTTTTATATGATTATACTCGTCATAATTCTTATGATAGTAGAAATACCTTTCCGGGTGTGCCATAACCGGCTTATACCCCTCTGTCAATAGCTCGAATGCAATCTCATTCAGGTTTGATGTAGGTGCTGTATAAGATTGTTCTGTAAGAATCCTATTATCGAATAAGGTAAGCAACTCAACCTGCTCCGCAACAAGCTTCATAAAATAATCATCCATCATATACTCCGCCGCAACAGAAACCTCTACAGGTATATTGGCAGTGTTCAAAACTTCCTGTACTATTTTCAATGCACCACGGATTGTCTCGGGAGTATTTCGGTACAAGTCGCCTATAATATGCGGAGTAGCAATTATGTGTTTTATGCCTAATGAAGACAGCCCTTTAATTAACCGAAGGGATGTTTCAATATCTGGTGAACCGTCATCTATTCCGGGCAGTATATGCGAATGCAAATCTGTAGTAATCGGAAACTCAAAATTATCCGGTTGTTCTGTTATATTTTTTTTAAAAAAGCCAAACATAAACACATACTATCCTGTAGTCAGGATCAAAGAATTTTATTACTATATAAGGTATAAAAATACTGGTGCAATTTACTGATAGGCTTAAGTATCGAAACAATCAGCGGAAAAGGTATCCTGTTTTTTTTCATCGCAAGATAATCACGCCTGTTGGCACGCAGCCTTGCTTTCAGTGTGATATTGCTGGCGCCGCCTACCCTCATTTTTACAATAAGCCTTGGGATATAATATGAAGATACTCTGTACCTGTAGAGCAATCTTGACATAAATTCATAATCAGCGGCGGTTTGGTAATGCTTTTCATAGCCGCCATATTGTACTATGACGGATTTTTTTACATAAAATGTAGGATGTGCCGGCATCCATCCATACAAAAAACGGGCCCGCTTATATATGCTTCCACGCCAGAAACGAATGATGCGGGATGTACTCTCCTTATCAACATACGCCAGATCTCCGTATATAGAGTCTACGTTATTCTCAACGAAAGCATTTGCAATAACAGAAATTATTTCAGGCGAAGCCAACATATCATCACTATTGAGAATACCAATAACATCTCCCGTAGCTTGCCTGATACCTTTATTAATGGCATCATACATACCTTTGTCAGGTTCAGATATCCAGTACGCAATACCAGATTCGTATTTCTTAATGATGTCTAAAGTCCCGTCTGTAGATTGGCCATCAATTATGATATATTCAATATTAGGATAATTCTGTATTATAATAGATTTAATGCAATCCTCAAGGTACTTTGAGGAATTATAAGTTGCCGTTATAATACTAACTTTCATGGTTTTATAAGAGAACTATATCCGGAAATATAGCTGGTATAAAAAATTTTCTATACGCTAAGGTTTTTGTTATTAATATGCCGTAAATTAACAAAACTTGCGCACATAAACTATAGAAATAGTGTTTTTTTGGAAAACACCTTCCCAACAAATTGTCTTTCATTAGTAAACAAGGGAAACAGCACCGGGGACTAAAGTTACGAAATGAACTTCAGAAGTGCCAGAAGAGAGAGAAGCAATGCCAGAATACTTAACCAGAAAGCAATATTGCTGCGCTTATTACCTGTTGTGAAAGTACTGGCAGAGAAAGCCGAAAGATAATTATTCCTATCAGGCAATAACCTGCCCGTGCATACAGCCACGGCTATTGCCAGGCCATTTGTATGTGAAATGGAAATCTTAAAGCCTGTATGAAAAGGCAAACCCTTTTCCGTATGGTCAATGAAAATCTGATTAAAAGGAGTACCCACATAACTGTCATTAGATTTAACAATAGCTTCTTTGGCAGCAAAAATACCGGCAAAGGATTGCAGCGGATCAGGCTGCAGAATACAATAAGATATCTCAGCGGATGTAAAATTCATTGCATAAAATGAATCCTCTCTGTAATCATCGGCAACGTGGAATGATGAAACATTTTCTACATCAATACCAATCCCGGCAAAGTCTTCAATTACACCGGATTCCAGTACAGCATTCATCGGAACTGCAGGTTCCCCGGTAACGGCTGGTAACTCTTTAGCATTTATTTTTGCCATTAATTGCCCGTAATACTGTATGCCCGAATAATTATCTACAACAAAACCTTCTGCCGCAAGTGCCGCATACATTCTGTGGAGCAATATGGAATTACCTATATTATTCCTGCCTATACCGGTAGCATCTGTAATACTGCCTGGTGTACATTTTATATACTGTGCAATTATTTGTTTGATCTTTTCGGACATAATTAGAACCCCTTTAAACAACTTTGGCAAATATAGGCTTCGTTTCCTTCGGGTGTTATACATTTTGCAAAACCGACATCGCTTAGATCGTCCCTAAGCCGTTTCATACATTTGAAACAGTGGATATCTGTATTTTTATCTGTATGCCCGGTACGATAAGATTCCAGCCTGGCCTTTAACTCCTTTAGAAAAACAGCCACATTTTTTCCTTCCGTTACCCGGTGGTCAAAAGTTACGGACAGCGTACAGCGTTGTAATTTTTCATCGATTGCAGAAACGCCCAGAATGGCGCTATTCATCATATTGACAAGTGGCCTGAAAAATGATACTCCTTCGGAAGAAAGGTCGGTAACCGTAAAAGTAATATCGGAAAGGTCTTCAAATTGTAGTATATCATCCAGGTACTTACCCGAAAGCTCAATAATCGATTCTTCTATTTCAAAAATTGTCTTTTTATCGGTAAGCGGAATTTTTAAAACTTTCAACCCTTTATCAAGATCAACTGCAAAACCGATATTTACATCTTTGTAAAAAGCTATTGCTTCCCCGCTAAAGTATGCATTGAGGTGCTTGAATTTGTCCAACAGCCGGGCAGTCTCATACAGTATAACCGGTAGCAGAGAACCCTTGAGATATTTGAGTGATTTATCAAGATTGTTGAATATACCATCCGTATCAACGGAAACATTAATCGTACTGGTAAGCCCGGTTGACTGAACTTCTTCCAAAAACGATATCTCTCTTTTTTTATTCGACGATAATTTCTCTGCAATCACTTTTGCAGGATCCATCGGTAATACAGATGTAGCAGGAGTTTTTTCCTTTAAAGTTTTCGCTAGCTTATTGCCCGGAACCGCAGATGGCATCCCTAGTTTTTCTTCAACATCCCTTTTACTTACAAAATCATAACCCGAAAATTCTTTTCCCGATAACCCGTGTTTTTCCATTAGCGCCAATGCAGCTTCTGAGAACAAAGTTTCTCCTTTCCATTCAGGATTAATAGCCCTTCCGGGGATAGAAACGAGTTGAGTGCCTGTTTTTTTTATTTTCGGCGCTGACGGGAATTTTTCAATTTCAGAAAGATCGCTAAATATACCTGCAACAACTGTATTTACGTCATAATCGGATCCTTCTTCGCAGAAATATTTTATAACCCCACCTGTTTCGGCAATAACATCATAAGTGGTTTTTGAGGTTTCAAAAACAAGTATAATATCCCCTTTCTTTACAGGATCATTATCCTGGAAAGGAATGCCTATTACAGTAAGGCTTGTATCATTAACCGATATCAGCGGTACTTTTATCTCCTGTTCTAGTGGCATTATTATTCAAAACTGTTTTTAATTTCCTGCAATATTCTTTCTTTATCGGGCAGAACAATATTTTCCAAGGATTTTACTGATGGTATTGGAACAGGGTATGCGGCTATCCTCTTAGCTTTGAAGCCGATATGCGATGATTCTTTTAAGGAACAGATCAGTTCGCTGCCAATCCCTCCGTATGCGCTGCCTTCTTCAATAACGACCAATTTGCCGGTTTTTTCCACCGAATCATTTATAACCCCTATCGGAAGTTTGGATATTTCCGTAGGAATAATTAATTCAGGCTTAAGATCCGTATAACTGAATATCTGCGGCAACAGGTTATTAACTATCTCAGCCATTCCTCCATAAGCGACAATCGTAAGCGTTGGGGCAGATATTTCCGGCCGTACTCTTACAACAGGATATTTATTTTTATTGATCTCATATATAAAATTCCGGGCAGGGTGTGCCAGTATCTTTTTTCCATAGTCTGTTTTATTCTCAATAATTATTACCGGGTGTTCCTCCTCCATTACTGTATTGAAAACAACAGAAGGATCAAAGAAAGTATTGATGGCTAAAGTCTTAACATTATCAATACCAATCAGGAATTTATCCAGTGTCTGGGAATGAGTAGGGCCATAACCTCTCCTGCCTCCCATAGGTGTCCGTATTACAACAGGGCAATTAACCTTCTTATTGAACATATGATGAAACTTAGAGGCGTGGTTCACTATCTGGTCGAAGGCAAGTGTTACAAAATCCCCGAACATTATTTCTGCGAAAGGTTTAAAACCGTTAAGGGCAAGCCCATTAGAAATACCGGTTAAAGCGGCCTCGGAAATTGGCGTGGAAAATACCCTCTCAGGGGCCAGGAATGACAGATCTCTGCTTACTTTAAATGCTCCACCATATGGAGACAGGATGTCTTCTCCAATACATACTACCCTTTTATCAGAAACTATTTTTTCCTTGAAGAAAGCATTAATAAGCTCTACCTGGCGTTTATTGACAGTTGATAATACCTCCCATCCGTCATTACCCTCATCATCTTGAACAGAATAATAGGTATCAATAGAAAGATCTTCCTGCGGCAAAATTTCATTTACAATGCTGTTCACCTCTTTCTTTATCGACTCGAAATAATTTTTGAAATATACTTCTTCTTTTTTGCTGAACAGTTCGAGGAAATCTTTATTGCGGTATGCTTCGATTTCTGCAGGGTCCCTATCGTCATCCCCTTTGGAATGAGGGTTTAACCGATAGGTTTCTACAAGGAAGAAAAGAGGCTTCTTGTTTTCC
>CAZKPH010000128.1:0-6814 GCA_964554605.1 uncultured Ferruginibacter sp. | reverse complement strand
ACTTGCAGATTGTTTGAAGAAGAGCGATTTTGAAGAGAAATATGCTTACGAATTACCCAGAATATATTCGCCGCATTTTCGTAAAGATACTTTGTGCATAACCGATTTTGGAGCTGTTGCCGACGGATATACCCTAAATACAAAAGCAATCAATGCTACTATTGATTCTTGTGCAAAAGCAGGGGGAGGAACTGTTCTGATTCCTGCCGGGTCCTGGCTTTCAGGCCCTATTGTTATGAAAAGCAATATCAATCTTCATCTTGACAAAGGAGCCCTTGTTATTTTTACAAAAGACTTTAATGAATTTCCACTGGTTGTTTCCTCCTTTGAGGGTGTAGACGCTGCAAGGTGCCAATCTCCTGTATCGGCCGAAAATTTGCAAAACATTGCTATAACCGGTGAAGGCATTATGGATGGTAACGGTTATTATTGGCGTCCGTTAAAAAAAGAGAAACTTTGTGAGAGCGACTGGAAAAGGCATTTGCAGAAATACGGTGGCGTCCTTACTGAAGATAAAAAAACATGGTATAATTCCCCGGGTGCACTGAAAGGGTATCTTGATAATAATATCGGTAAACTTTCAGAAGGGAAAACACTTAAAGACTTTGAAGATATTAAAGGCTTTCTAAGGCCTAATATGATCCGTATAGCCAACTGTAAGAATATTCTCATTGAAGGTGTTACATTTGAAAATTCCCCCGCCTGGACAACGCACCTTATGCTAAGTGACCATATTACCATTCGGAATTTGAAAGTAAAAAACCCATGGTTTGGGACCAATACAGATGCATTGGATTTGGAAAGTTGTACACATGCACTTGTTGAAGGATGTATCTTCGATACCGGCGATGATGGTATTACGATAAAAAGTGGCAGGGATGAGGATGGGAGAAAAAGAGGCAGGCCAACAAAGGATGTTATAATCAGGGATTGTACAGTATACCGTACACATGGAGGTTTTGTGATTGGCAGTGAAATGAGCGGCGGAGTGAATAATATGTATGTTAGTAATTGCGCATTTATAGGAAGCGATATTGGCCTTCGTTTTAAGACAGCCAGGGGAAGAGGTGGCCTTGTTGAAAATATTTATGTCAATAAAATTGACATGAAAGATATTGTTGGTGAAGCTATACTTTTTGATATGTATTATATGGCAAAGGACCCCGTGGCTTTATCAGGTGAAAAAAGAGAGCCACCAAAAGTAGAGGTTTTACCTGTTACTGAAGCTACGCCTGAATTCAGGAATTTCTTTTTTAGGAATATAACCTGCAATGGTGCTTCCAAAGGCATTTTTATCAGAGGGATACCGGAAATGCACGTAAAGAATGTATTATTGGAAAACCTTATTTTGCAGGCAGATGACGGAATTGATATTCAGGAAGCGACTGGCATTACAATCAAAAACATTTCTATGTTTACCCGAAATACAAATCCGGTTGTATATGTATTGAATAGTGATCGTATAACTATAAGCCACTTGAGTTATAATGCTAATGCGGATTTATTGCTGCAAATGCAGGGCGAAAGAACTTCCGATATAAAACTGGATAAAACGGATTATACGAATGCTAAAGTAAAAGTTGCCGCAGATTATGGTGCGGTGGAAAAGTCAGCACAATTGAAATAATTATTTATAGCCTCTTAAAAAGAATTGTTATGAAAAATATTTCAAGAATAATGTTAATGCTGGTAGTTTCCGGCATAGCTCTCAAAGGATTTAGCCAGGAAACCCTGGCCCCTCTTTCTGTTCGGTTAGCAACAACCGCAATGACTATTTGGAAAGATTCCATGGCACTCAAGCCGAATGCTCCGGCGAAGTGGACGTATGATCAGGGCTTAGTATTAAAGGGGATTGAAGGTGTTTGGAAAAGGACCGGGAATGGTGATTATTTTGATTACATTCAACGTAGTATTGATTTCTTTATCAGGCCCGATGGAAGTATCAGGACTTACAAACTTGAAGACTATAACCTTGATAACATAAACCCCGGCAGAAATGTACTGGCTATTTATAATGTTGTTTCGGAGAATAAAAAATATCTTCCTGCCATTAAATTGCTGAGAGAGCAATTAAACTATCAGCCACGAACAGACGAAGGTGGATTTTGGCATAAAAAAGTGTACCCCAATCAAATGTGGCTGGATGGCTTATATATGGCCGAACCCTTCTATGCAGAATATGCTCACCGGTTTAACGAACCAGAGGCTTTTGAGGATATCGCAAAACAGTTCATATTAATGGAAACACATGCACGGGACAAAAAAACAGGCTTGCTCTATCACGGATGGGATGAAAGTAAAAAGGAGAGATGGTCTAATAAAGAGTCAGGATGTTCAGCAAATTTCTGGGGCAGGTCTATGGGTTGGTACGCTATGGCGTTGGTGGATGTGCTGGAATATTTTCCGGAAGGCCATCCCAAACGTGCTGAACTGGTAGGAATACTGAACAGGCTGGCTGCATCAATAAAAAAAGTACAGGATCCCGCTACAGGTTTATGGTGGCAGGTTCTAAATAAAGGAGGGGCAAAGGGTAATTATCTTGAAGCTTCCGCATCCGCAATGTTTGTCTATGCTATTGCCAAGGGAGCCAGATTAGGATTGTTAGATAAGTCCTATTTGCCTGTCGCGGAAAAAGGATATAAGGGGATACAAAAGCATTTCATTTCGGTTGATAATTCAGGATTGACAAACCTGAATAAAGTTTGTCAGGTAGCAGGTCTTGGAGGAAACCCTTACCGCGATGGTAGTTATGATTATTACATAAATGAACCGATTGTTACTAATGACCCGAAGGGGCTGGGAGCTTGTATACTTGCTGCTGTTGAAATGGAAACTGCGGCAGATATGGTTGTGGGCAAAGGCAAAAAAGTTACATTAGACAGCTATTTTAATAACGAGAAGAAGAAAGACGAAGCGTTGGGCATGATGGTATCCCATCATTATAAATGGGATGAAATATCTAACGGTGGGTTTTCATTCCTCAAAGGAATATTCAATAGTTATGGCGTTGCAACTGCAACGTTATACGATGGGCCTACAATCGGCAATTTAAAAAATACGGATATTTACATAATCGTAGACCCGGATTACCCTAAAGAAAACCCCGCTCCGAATTATATTGAAAAGGAGCATATAAAAACTATTACTGATTGGGTAAAAGGCGGTGGCGTACTTGTATTTTTAATGAATGACACCGGGAATGTTGAATTTGACCACACAAACGAACTTGCTGCAAAGTTTGGAATCCGCTTTAATAAAGACAGCCGTAACAGGTGTGATGATCATAATTATGATGATGGAAAAATAATTGCACCCCGTTCTATTTTCCCAAAAGCTGGCAATTTATTTGCAAAACAAGTATGCACAATACAAGTCACGCCACCTGCAAAAGCAGTAGCAGTTGATAAAGGCGATGTGTTAATTGCTGTTTCAAAATTTGGTAAGGGTACCGTATTTGCCATCGGTGATGCCTGGCTCTATAACGAATACATGGATGGAAGGAAACTTCCTTATGACAAGTATCAGAATTTTGCCGCTGCCAAAGATTGGGTAAAGTGGTTACTTAAACAAATACCTGTTAAAAAACAAACGAAGTGAAAAAATTACCACTGATAATATTTTTTTCGATTGTGAGTGGCATCGGTAACCAGCTTTGTGCCCAGAATAAGATCATTGTGGCGGCAGATGGTACCGGTAATTTTACATCCATCCAGGCCGCAATCAACAGTTTGCCCAATTCATCTGACACACAGCGTATCATCTATATTAAACAAGGCTCCTATCATGAAAAGGTAAGTATCGAAAAGAATAAGATATCTCTAATCGGTGATGATCCGTCAAATACTATTATTACGTATGCGGAAGGGAGGGATATGTACACTTGCTCCCATCCCGACGACTGGGGCGTGGCAACATTGAACCTCAAAGGATCCGATATTGATTTGCAAAACCTGACTATAGAAAATACATATGGCCTTACGGCAAAAGACACATCCATAGCCTGTCTAAGGGATACAGTAACCGGGATCAGACTGGTTAAAAAGGGTTGCCACCAGATGGCTTTACGCTCGTTTGAAACTACAAGGCTCCGAGCTATTAATTGTGTATTCAGGGCTTATGGGGGAGATACTGTCAGTCCATGGAATAAAATAGACGGTATGTTTTATTTCAAGGATTGTACAATGGAAGGATGGGTAGACTTTTATTGCCCCAGGGGATGGGCACTAGCGGAAAACTGCCATTTTATTTGTCACAGTACCGAAGCTGCTATTTGGCATGATGGTTCTGCATATCAGTCTTCCAAAACGGTGTTTGTCAATTGTGATTTTACAGGTGATAAAGGATTCAAATTGGGACGCTACCACAGGGATGCACAATTCTACCTTTTCAATTGCACATTCAGTGAAGAAATGGCTGATGCTGATATTTACCAAAAGGCAGCCACCCCTCCTAACGTTATTCAATGGGGAAAAAGGGTATATTATTACAATTGTCATCGAGGAGGAGGAGATTATGAATGGCATAAGAATAACCTTCCGGATAGTCTTGGGTTCAATGATATTAACCCGGCATGGGCATTCGATTATCGCTGGAAACCTGTACCGGATACTGCCATTAGTAACTTGTACGAAAGTGATACACAGGGAAAACAAGCTACAGATGCCGTAGCGGAAATGATGTTGCTTTATCAACGCAAGAACGGAGGCTGGCCCAAGCATTTCCAGGATATTAAGGTTGATTATTTTAGAAAACTATCTGAAAAAGATCTGAAGGAACTTCGTTCCGGCTATAGGGATGGCATGGATGCTACTATAGATAATGAGGCCACAACAAAGGAAATTAAATATCTCGTAAAAGCATTTAAGAAAACAAATAATCCTAAATACTTATCTGCGGCAGCGAAGGGGATTGATTATTTGCTGGAAGCACAATATGATAATGGCGGCTGGCCACAGTTTTACCCTGATTTCAGCAGTTACAGAAATGAGGTAACCTTTAACGACAATGCAATGGTAAATGTGTTAAATGTTCTTCAGGATGTTACCGAAGGCAAGAATGATTTGGATGCAATTCCTGCTAAATACAAATTCAAATGTGAGAAAGCTGTAAAAAAGGGGATCAGTTGTATTCTTAAAACACAAATACTTCAAAAGAAAACATTAACGGCATGGTGTGCACAATATACACCTGTATCCTTATTGCCTGCTCCGGCCCGTAAGTTCGAACTGGTTTCAATCAGCGGTTCGGAATCTGTTGGCATAATCCGGTTTTTGATGCGGCAGGATAATCCCTCTGCAGAAATAAAAGCGGCTGTTATAAGTGCTGTTCAATGGTTTGAAAAAGTAAAGATTGCAGGGTATGATTTTGTAAATATCAAAACGAATAAAGAAGTTAGTGGGAGAGACAGGGTACTGGTGGCGGATAGCAATTCGATTATCTGGGCAAGGTTTTATGATACCCGAACCAATAAGCCTTTCTTTTGCGGAAGGGATGGAATTGCCAGAGGTTCTGTAGCTGAGATAGAAAATGAACGGCGCATCGGGTATGCCTGGTATGGGAAATGGCCGGCCAAATTGTTGGAAACTGAATATCCGCAATGGGTGGCAAAATGGGTAACCAAAGAAGATCTGCAATCAATGGAGGGTAATTAACAGATCAATACTAAATAACCGAATATAATTTTTTTATTTAATAAACAAGAAATGCCATGAAAAAATTCCTCGATGAAAATTTTCTTTTAAGTAGCAAGACAGCTCAGCAGCTATATCATGACTTTGCAAAAAAAATGCCGGTGATAGATTATCATAATCATCTTCCTCCGGAACAAATAGCCAACGATATTAATTTCCAAAACCTGACACAGGTTTGGTTGTATGGGGATCATTATAAATGGAGGGCTATGCGTACTAACGGCGTACATGAAAGCTACTGTACCGGAGATAAATCCGATTGGGAAAAATTTGAAAAATGGGCTGCTACCGTACCTTATACATTACGTAACCCATTATACCACTGGACCCACCTGGAACTGCAACGCTATTATAGTATTGATAAGATATTATCCTCCGTTACAGCAAAAGAAATATACGAAGAGGCAAGTGAAAAACTGCGTACGCCTGAATATTCGGTTCGGGGCCTTCTGCGTAAGGCAAATGTAAAAGTATTATGTACTACTGATGACCCCGTCGATACGTTAGAACATCATAAGAAGATAAACGAAAGCGGTTTTGAAATACAGATACGACCGGCCTATCGCCCTGATAAGGCTATGAATGTCGATAATGCAGAAGCTTTTAATGCCTATGTAAATAAAGTAGAAGCTGCCGCAAATATCTCTGTCTCCACTTATGCCGATTATACAAAGGCGCTTAAAAAACGCCATGATTTTTTTGCTGGAATGGGAAGTTGTGTTTCAGACCACGGCCTTGAACAGATATATGCAGAAGATTATACCGATGCGGAGATTAGTTCAATATTTAAAAAGATCCGTAGCGGAGCCGAACTTTCGTCAGAAGAAAACCTGAAATTCAAGTCGGCTATGTTAGTTGACTTTGCCAGATGGGATGCGGAAAAAGGTTGGGTACAACAATACCATTTAGGGGCGCTACGCAACAATAACTCCAGGATGATGCGGAACCTTGGGCCAGATACCGGGTGGGATTCTATTGGAGATTTTCCTCAGGGTAAGGCCATAGCAAAATTCCTTGATCGTTTGGATACGGACGACCAGTTGGCCAAAACCATACTTTATAACCTGAATCCCGCTGACAATGAACTAATGGCCACAATGATTGGTAATTTTAATACTGGCACC
>CAZKPH010000127.1:0-6835 GCA_964554605.1 uncultured Ferruginibacter sp. | reverse complement strand
ACTCATTTTAATTCTTAATTATGACACAACAGAAAACAAACGCTAATTATACTTTGCCTATAATTATGATGTTTTTGCTATTCTTCATTATTTCTTTTGTTACCGGCCTTCAGAATCCTATGGGCGTAATAATGAAATCGCAGTTTACACTGTCGAATTTTGAAGCCCAGTTTGGAAATATGTCTGTGTTTTTGGCCTATTTATTCATGGGTATCCCTTCAGGTATCCTTTTGCAAAAAGTTGGTTATAAAAAAACAGCGCTTATAGCATTAGTTACTGGTTTTACAGGAGTATTAATAATGTTCCTGGGCGGTAAAACAGGCTCTTTCCCTCTGTACCTGGTTGGAGGTTTTATTTCAGGGTTTTCTATGTGTATGCTCAATGCAACTGTAAATCCGATGTTATCTATCCTCGGGAATCCCGACAGAGCGAACCAACGCCTTAATTTTGGCGGAGCCATTAATTCTATTGGCGCTACGCTGGCCCCCATTGCCGGGGGAATGGTTATCGGAGAGATAGCAAGTGCCAAAATATCTGACGCCAATCCTTTATTATATATGGCAATGAGCATTTTTGCCATTGTTTTCATTGTTCTTTCTTTGGTGAAAATACCTGAACCCCACCTTGAAAAACAAAGTACGGAAAAGAGTAAACACAGTGCGCTTTCTTTCCGCCATTTCGTTTTAGGCATGATTACGATCTTCTTCTATGTGGGAGTTGAAGTTACTATTGCCAATACTACTAACCTGTACTTAACTGCTTCTGCAGATAAAGGAGGCCTTGGTTTTGACACGGTTACAGCCGGAGCTATCGTTGGTACCTATTGGTTCCTTATGATGATCGGCAGGTTCATTGGAGGAGCACTGGGGGGTAAGTTTTCCAGTAAGCAAATGCTGACATTTGTATCGGTGGTGGCATTGATCTTTGTGGCACTTTCAATTCTAATGGGAACGGGAACGGAAGTGAGAATGCCTGCCATTAGTAGTTCTCTGAGTATTGTTATGGCTAAAGTGCCTTTCTCGATCATGCTGCTGATACTTTGCGGTTTATGTACATCCGTAATGTGGCCTGGAATTTTCAACCTGGCTACTAACGGGCTTGGCAAATACACTGCCCAGGGATCAGGATTTTTTATGACAATGGTTTTCGGGGGTGGCATATTACCTTTATTACAGGCCAAAATTGCAGACACTGCAGGATTTGCATCCAGTTACTGGATCGTAGTGATCGGGCTGGCAGTCATTTTATATTTTGCACTTATCGGTTCGAAAAACGTAAATACTGATATCAATGTTGAGTAAGCATTATTATCTTTATTTATTACTATATATAAAAAACAATTCACAATAAATACAATCAAATAAAACATTCTTATGGAAAAAAACTTTGCAGTAGGAATAGATGTGGGAGGCACAACCACAAAATTCGGTGTTGTAAACCGTGATGGTGTAATACTGGAACAGGACCGGATACCAACCAATCAACATGAAGTTGTTGAAGAATTTATTAATGACCTCCATGCCAAACTAATGCCGATGATAGAAAGGGCAGGAGGTGTAGGCAATTTTGCCGGTATTGGCATGGGTGCTCCCAATGCTAATTATTACACAGGTAAAATTGAATACGCCCCAAACCTGAAATGGAAAGGGATTATCCCCATGGCTGAGCTAATGAAAGAAAAGTTTGGGCTGATAACCAAACTCACCAATGATGCCAATGCCGCTGCTGTGGGCGAGCTTATGTATGGCTGCGCAAAAGATATGAAACACTTTATTACCATAACACTTGGCACAGGTGTTGGCAGCGGGATCATTATTGATGGCAAAATTGTACTTGGGCATGATGGCAACGCAGGCGAATTAGGCCACACTATTATCCGCCCGGGTGGAAGGCTTCATAAAGGAACTGGGATGAAAGGAAGCCTGGAAGCCTATGCTTCAGCTACAGGTGTAAGGGAAACTGCTATCGAATTTTTAACTGAAAACCCTTCCGTTCCAACCCTGTTAAGAGACTTTTCCTTTAATGAACTCACAAGCGAAACAGTTTACGATTGTGCAATGAAAGGTGATGCTATTGCCAACCAGATATTCGAATTTACCGGCCAGATATTGGGAGAGTCACTGGCCAACTTTATCATGTTCTCCTCACCGGAAGCTATTGTGCTTTTTGGAGGGCTGACAAAAGCCGGCGACCTAATCCTGAATCCAACAAGAAAACACATGGATGCTAATCTCTTACCAATTTTCCGGAATAAAGTAAAACTGATTTTCAGTGAACTGAAAGAAGCTGATGCTGCAATTTTGGGAGCTAGTGCGTTGGTTTGGGATTAATCCGTGCAGGGATTTATGATGATATAAAATCCTTTAGACGCTGAAAATCCTTCTTATCAGAAGAATCAACGATATTTCTGATAAATTTCAAAATCGATTTTCTGAGTTTACGGATGACAATAAAAAAATGTGTTGCCTTCATCTTTATTTTTTAGAACTGTAAAGGTAGAAGGCAACACATTTTTTCTCAAGAGCATAACTACTCTGTTTCCGAAATAGTATAACCCGAAAAATAATAGGATTTTTACTCAATAAATGTCAGAACATGGAATTACACTTTATGTAATTTACTGACGATATTAATACGAAAAGAAAGTAGGCTACCCACGATTTCCTAATTTCTCAGAGAGCCATTGATTCCTCCCCCAGCCCTGGATAACATGCTTTTCGCTATGGTAAGACGATCTCACAAGCGGGCTGCTTTCAACGTAATCGAAGCCAAGATCATATCCAATTTCCCGATATTCCTTAAATTCATCTGGATGGACAAAGCGCTGTACAGGTAAATGCTTCTTACCGGGTTGTAAATATTGGCCAATAGTTACCACATCCACCTGATTTTCCTTCAGGTCTTTTAACGTTTGAATAACTTCTTCCTTCGTTTCACCCAACCCCAGCATAATACCACTCTTTGTTCTCATGCCTCCTTCCTTGAGTGTACGCAGGGTATACATACTTGTAAGATACTTTGCCTGGATACGTACCTGCCTTGTAAGCCGGGCAACCGTTTCAATATTGTGTGATACAACTTCAGGAGCTGCATCAATTATACGCTGTATATTTTTTTGCTCTCCCTTGAAATCAGGCACCAGCGTTTCCAATGTTGTGTTGGGGTTAAGCATTTTCACAGCACGAATTGTATTGTACCATATAATTGAACCGCCATCTCCCAACTCATCCCTGTCTACAGAAGTAATAACAGCATGTTTGACTTTCATCAGATGTATAGCTTCTGCAACACGCTGTGGTTCGTCCCAATCTACCGGGTCGGGCTTTCCTGTAGCTACAGCGCAAAAACCGCAACTGCGTGTACATATATTTCCCAATATCATGAATGTAGCAGTACCCTCGCCCCAGCATTCTCCCATATTAGGGCAATTACCGCTTTCGCAAATAGTATGCAATTTATTCTTATCAACAAGATTGCGTACTTGCTTATATTCCTCCCCTACAGGTAGCTTCACTCTCAACCATGATGGCTTTTTTGGCTTTTCGTCAGCACTACTATCCCTGTTTATTACGGGTAATTCTGTCATTTGTAAAATTTAAATATAATGTTATTTACGTCCTCCGAAAATCAATGCCACATGTGCATCAATGTAGACCTTCTTTTGCTTGTCATAAACGATCTCTTCGAGTTTTTTACTATATATATTTATTCCAACACCCACTTCAAGGGCACGAACCAATTCGTTATACTTCCCATAATCAAAACGAATCGAAGTACGGGCATACAATCCGGGGTTCAATTGTATCTCGCTCCAGCCTTTCCCCAATCCCGGGCCTCCCGCAATGAGGCCGCTGTTAAGAAACAATGCACTATCTGCGGAATTATATTTTACAAATTTCAACGTGCTTGTATTCACATCATATACCTGTAGATAATAAGGGCGCAACAGGCCCAGATTGATCCCGCCGCCAAAATTGCCGGAAATGCTTACTCCGTTTTTATTCGTCTTATTTCCGAGCAGCATTTGCCGTTGCATACCCAACTTCACATCATATACAAAGTTTTGTTTCCCATAAATAAATGGATAACTGGAATTAAATACTCCCGATTGTTTCTCTTCCCTGTGACTTTTGCGTTCCGTCATTTCAAATTGGAATAAGTTCGATTTCCTGACTGTTAAAGCCCTTCCTACCTCCAAAAAAGCTCCGTAACCGTCACTGGTTAATTTTATCCCAAAAGATGTCTGCTTACGATAAGCTATCACCCCTTCTTCTTCTTGTTTTGCTAACGTACTGATGCGCTTCTTTCTTTCTTCCCTCCTGTCAGCCCTGCTTTTTTGCGCATTTGTAACAGAGAAGGTGATACAGAAAGTAAAGAGTAATAGTAATCTGAACATAATCTTTATTTACTGTGTAAATTTATGCAAAAATAGTACAATGACAGCAACGATACTTTATCTTGGCGATCTGAGATGCTCCGCCACTCATTTGCAAAGCCAAACCAGCATTGAAACCGATGCTCCAACCGATAACCGTGGAAAAGGCGAAAAATTCTCTCCAACAGACCTTGTTTGTACTGCCCTGGCAACTTGCATGATTACCACTATGGCCATGAAAGCTATTGATATGCATATTGAATTGAAAGGCACCAAAGTAGATATACAAAAAATTATGGCAAGTGACCCTCGCAGAATATGTCAAATTGATGTTGGGTTGGAATTGCCGCATTTACCTGAACTTACGGATAAAGACAGACTTATACTTGAGCGAACCGGAGACAACTGCCCCGTAATAAAAAGCCTTCACCCGGATATAGTGCTAAACATCTCTTACAAATGGCTATAACGCTTCGGGCTGCTTAAGCAATCTATTCCCTATCAGGCAATCCAGGCAACGGTGCCGGGTGCAGTATTCTTTATAACAGTACAAGACAGCTTGCGTATCGGAAGCATGGCAGCATGTTAACCCCATTTTGCCAAATTCCTTAATAACCCTGTTCTTTTCTGCATTCACATATTCCAGCCAGCCAAGTGCCTTCTCTTTCAATTTATCCTGTTTTGTATGATACCCATAGGCAAACAACATCGGCACGACTGTATTGATGAGGATATTTTCCACCATTTGTTCTCCGATTTTCTTGGGTATTGTTACCGATAATTCTCCCGGCATATAATGATCATCCCAGTATTTGTCGGCAGTTACAGATAATTTTTCTTTAATTTCAGACAATTCGGAAGTTTCTTTTATATAAGAAAACAAGTGGGCACTTTTGTGAATAAGCATTGCCAACTGAGCTAACCGTATTGTTGGAAAATTGGAAGGGCGCATTCTGAGAA
The DNA here is from genome assembly GCA_964554605.1 of uncultured Ferruginibacter sp. Taxonomy (GTDB): domain Bacteria; phylum Bacteroidota; class Bacteroidia; order Chitinophagales; family Chitinophagaceae; genus Ferruginibacter. Next base: position 1,500 of record CAZKPH010000127.1, on the reverse strand, counting down.
ACCTGATATGCTCCCTGATAGGAGCCAGTTTGTGTTTTAACCGAAGAAAACGAAATTCCCTCTGCAAGAGGACCGGATATGCTTCATTAAATTCCTTTTCGAGCATCTTAGCCTGACCTAACAATAACGCTTCTATCTGTTGCAGGTTATTCTTATACTTGGCAAGGATTATCACGGATACAGACCTGGCAATATTTTCAAAGACAAAACCATTTACGGACATCCCAAAATTTCTTGCAAGTACCCACCAGAATATTTCTTCCCAGTGATCTTTGGTTTGTTGGCAATATTGCAATATCAATTCTGTCCTTTGCTGTAATCTTTCTACAACCATTTTTTCTTTCCAGGCAATCACTGAAATGGAGGGGATATCCTGCAATTGCCCGGAACAAGGAATAAAACTTTTTGATTTCATCCATTTTTCATATCTGTCCAGCAATATACCCGCTACTCTGCCTCTCAATTCGAGTGTAGGGAAAGGGAAGCCAAGCTCCATATCATTTTCCCATACTACATGTAATATTACATTTGAATAGAGAGCCGAAAAAGAATGGCCGTGTTTCAACCAATCCGAAGCACGCATATGCAGTTCAATGCTCCCGGCAATTATGGTATTATTCAACCGGATCTTTGCATATTGAAAATCGGGACCCTGATCTGTATTATATATCCCTGGATGAATTATGAAAACATCATCGCCGTTCACATCTTTCAGGCATTGGTGATTGAACAGGCGGAACTGCCAGATATACTGCAACAATCTTTCGTTCATAAATTGTATCATGTAACAATTTATGAGTGGGATCGAATATAAAAAGTTGCATTAGAAGCCAAGTTTTTCAAGTTCCTGCACTACACGGCTTACAGGCAAGCCCATAACATTGTAGAAATCCCCATTGACCGAACGAATCCCGATAACGCCTATCCATTCCTGGATAGCATAAGCACCCGCTTTGTCATATGGGTGGTAGTTATCAATATAATATTCTATCTGTTCCCGTGAGAGTTGATGAAACCACACTTCCGACACATCGGCAAAACTTATCTCTTTATCGCCTAATTGGATGACCACCCCTGTTATCACAAAATGTTTGCGGCCGGAAAGGCCTGAAAGTATTCCTATCGCATCATCGCGGTCTTTAGGCTTGCCAATAATTACACCGTCCAACACTACAATCGTATCTGCTGCCAGCACTGGAGCAGCCGGCACAATAGTTGCAGCTACTGCAGCAGCTTTATTCCGGGCTATATGAATTGCCGTTTCCTCCATACCCAACCCCAACGGATAAGATTCATCTGTTTCCTTTACTATAACATCAAATAATACTTCTGCCCATTCCAGTAGCTGTTTTCTTCGTGGCGACTGTGATGCCAGAATAATCCTTCCGGGCTTCCCGCTATACGTTTTCAACATAAAGTTATTTTTACAATCAATGATATACTTTAAAAAATAACAGACAAATAATCCCGGCCATCATCAAAAGCATGATGATACGGCTA
>CAZKPH010000126.1:0-6897 GCA_964554605.1 uncultured Ferruginibacter sp. | reverse complement strand
CCTCTGCAGGCCTAAAATAACGGGGATGAATACCTACTACCTGCTTCCCAACCGGCAACTGGTATAATGGGTTATTGCACTTTACTACTATAGCTTTTTCGTTAATTTCTTTGCCTTCAAATTTTAGTTCAATGCCGGCCTGTTCGAAAGCCATCCGGACAAAATCTCTTACTGTGGTGGTAACGCCAGTGGCAAGAACATAATCTTCCGGTTTTTCCTGTTGCAGCATTAGCCACATTCCTTCAATATAATCTTTTGCATGACCCCAGTCTCTTTTTGCATCCAGGTTGCCTAGCAGAAGAATATCCTGTTTTCCTTTAGCAATATTAGCAGTAGCAATGGTGATCTTTCTTGTTACAAAAGTTTCTCCTCTCAGGGGGCTTTCATGATTGAAAAGTATACCGTTTACGGCAAACATATTATAAGCCTCGCGGTAATTTACCGTAATCCAATAACCGTATAATTTAGCTACTCCGTATGGCGAACGTGGATAAAAAGGAGTTGTCTCTTTTTGAGGTATTTCCTGTACCAGGCCATATAACTCAGATGTTGATGCCTGGTAAAATTTCGTCTTTTTTTCGAGGCCCAGTATCCTCATTGCTTCCAATATCCTTAATACGCCGATTCCATCAGAATTAGCAGTATATTCCGGTGCTTCAAAACTTACCTGGACATGGCTTTGTGCCCCCAGATTATAGATTTCATCTGGTTGAGTCTGCTGTATTATCCTTGTAAGGCTTACACTATCCGTAAGGTCGCCGTGATGTAAGTGAAAGCGTTCCGCTAAAGACTTATTATAAAATAAATGATCTATTCTGTCAGTATTAATCAACGAACTTCTGCGCTTAATGCCGTGTACATTATAGCCCTTGTTTAATAGAAATTCTGCCAAATACGCTCCATCCTGTCCGGTAATTCCTGTAAGTAAAGCTGTTTTCATTAAGTATTTTTTAGGTAGTGCAAAATAAGCTAAATTGGCAACAAATATATAGTTTAATTATGAAAATAGCTGTGAATGCCAGGCTGCTTAGAAAGTCACGGATGGATGGCATCGGTTGGTTTACTTATAATACGCTCAAATATATTGTTACGAGGAATAGTGATATTGAATTTCACTTCTTTTTCGATTCTGGTATTGACAAAGATTTTCTCTTTGCCCCGAATATTATTCCTCATAATCTTTTTCCGCCCGCCAAGCATGCTGTTTTAAATGTACTCTGGTTTGAATTAAGTGTAAAGAAGTTATTAAGGAGAATTAACCCGGATGTATTTTTATCGCAGGATGGGATCTTATGCCTTGGATGGGATGGGCCGCAATACGGTGTTATTCACGATATCAATTTCGTACATATACCCCAGGACCTGAAATGGTCCAACCGCTATTATTATAATTATTTCTTTCCCAAATTTGCTCGTAAGGCTTCTCGGTTGGGAACGGTTTCTCACTTTAGTAAGAATGACATCGTATCTCAATTTTCTGTAGACCCGGAAAAGATTGATGTTGTGTACTGTGGAATCAACTCTTTTTATCATCCTGTTGATGAATCAACCAGGAAAAGAGTGAAGCAACAGTTTACCGGAGGAGAGGATTATTTTGTATTTGTTGGTACGCTGCATCCCCGAAAAAATATTATCCGACTTATGCAGGCGTTTGATACCTTTAAAAGTAAGAATAGTTCTAAAATTAAGCTGGTTTTGGTTGGATGGGGTATGTTTAAAGTAGAGGAAATAATGGCGGTGAAAAACAGCCTTTCATCTGCAAATGATATTATTTTTGCCGGCAGGCTAAATGATGAAGATCTGCGGGATGTCTTAGGATCGGCGCTATGTCTGACGTTTGTTCCCTATTTTGAAGGATTTGGAATTCCTCCCGTTGAAGCCATGCAATGTGATGTGCCAGTGATATGCTCTAACGTTACTTCTATGCCTGAAGTAGTTGGGGAAGCGGCTTTACTGGTTGATCCTTATAATGTTAATGAGATCGCTGATGCTATGGAAAATATTGCAGCGGATGATTTGCTTAGGGGAGAGCTTGTTCAGAAAGGGCGTTTGCGAAAGGATATTTTTTCATGGGAAAAATCTGCAGATTTGTTATGGCAGGGCATATCTCAGTTACTATAGGGTATTAAGCAAAGAAACCTGTCACGCCTCAGGTTAGCTTATTTATAATCCCGGCAGCTTTTTGGGCAATATTATCCCAATAAAAATGATCAAAGAATGCTGCTGGTATTTTTTTGCTGGTGTCAATAGTAGTTATTTTCTGAGCAAAACTACTCCAGTCTGTATCGCTTACAACATACATTTTTTCTCCACTTATCGATAATGGAATGCCTGTTGCGCCACTTTGGGTGGTTATTACAGACAGGTTAAATCCAAGTGCTTCTACAAGTTTTGTTTTAATACCACCCCCTTCGATAACAGGGTTGATGAAAATGTCGGCGCCTTTGAAATAGATTGTAATATCATCAACGAATCCTGCATATTCAATATGATGTTCTTTAAATGCTTCAAGATTATTCAGATTATCTGGTAGACCTTTACCGCAAATAAGTATTCTGTATCTGAAGCTCTCATTTGCGTACAGGGCAGGATTTATCTTTTCAATAATATTCATCAGTGCATCCAGGTTCGGTTTGTACGCAAGAGTGCCATTAAAAAGAATGATCTTTTCCTGGTTTGATATATTATGTATTTTCCTGAGGGTATTTCGGGAAATATCTCTCTCAGCAGGAGTTGGAGGCGCCATCATGTCAAAACCGTATGTGATGGTATGGCATTTAGCCGGTTTCAGGTTAAACCTATCAATTGCATACTCTCTGTCTTCGTTTGTTATAAAAAAACAAATATCTGCCAGATGGTATGTCCATTTTTCATACTGCCATAAAACCGGCCACCACCATTTGTTCATACTTCTGAAACGCACTGCTTCTATATTATGGGAATGCACTATCAATTGGATCCCGGCAAATTTCCTGAGCAAAATGCCCAGCCATCCGTAATAAGGATGTTCAAGTATCAGTGACGTAAATTTTTCCTGGCGTATCAGCTTTTTGATCCTGAAAAATAATAAGGGGTTTATATATCTGACGATACGATTAGAAAGTATGTTTTTAACAGTGTATTGTTGGGCATATGAAGGTTCATTGTTTTGTGTGGCAATACACGAAAGGGAAATATACCGGCTAATAAACTGATTAAACAGTGCAATGCCTTTTTGACCTCCCATCTTGGGTGGCAGGAACTGGTATGGTACTATGCTTAGAACTTTTTTCATTTATCCGTGTGGTTGCATGCAATGATAGTTATGAAAGGAGAAATGCGGAAACCGGGTTTTCCGAGTAACCTGATCAGAATGTTCAGCATACTTGTGAAGATATTAATAATACCGGCATTATAGTGCGTGTCCCAGAAGCCTCCCTGGTATTCTATTTTAAAACCAGCATATTCTATGATTATTTTGTAGGCTTTTACAGGCAGGAGGTGCTCCGCCCATACTCCGGTATAAAGGTCACAGGTATTTGTATACAGGTAAGGGTCTGCAATGATTGCCTGCCCGCTGAGAAAATTTTCTACTGCTATACATATATCTGCACTATTCTTCCCCCTTGTATTTATTACCAGATTTTGTAACTGCTCATCTTGAAGAGTGGGGTATTTTTCTTTTATAAAATCCTTTCGCTGATTCCTGAATACATCTTTCTCCACTTTTGTATGAATGCGTTTATGCAGGCATTTCATTGCAGGATTATGAAAGTTGGCCGTTGTTGTAGAAAATACTATACACTTTCGGTTATGTTCGTAAATAGCGGAATAAAATTCTTGTAATGAATAGATATGTTCTATTACATTCCGTGATACGATAATATCAAATGTAATATTATTTTTCTTCGTAAAAGTTATTACGTCATTTATGCCTCCTACTATATATCCGCTTACTTCAATGTCAATGGCTTTGCATATAATGTGAGCATTCTTTTTCCATTCTTCCAGGTGGTCATTATAATAAAAAGCTTTTACGCCAAGCAGGGATCCCAGCATGAACAGGGTGCCTAATCCGGCACCATAGTCGAGCATTGTGATAGCGGAAACCGGCTTCTTCGATTTACTTATAGAATGGTATAGGATATATACACTGCTTTCTATCGAATAAAAAAGCCGCTTATCCAGATGGTGGTCGCGGAAATAATCTTTAAAGAACTTGTCAGTAGGCAGCGATGATACGTCAAAGCCAATGAGTCTTTTATACAACTCATTGGCTTTATTATTAATCAATATCCCGAGTTCGTCGGATTCTTTTATGAAACTGTAAATTGGCTGCTGATGCGGCATTTTACGCTGGGTTGACATTTTTTTTCTTATAGGATTTCCAGATCATCCAACCACAAAAGACGGTAAAGATCCAGGAGAAGATACTCGCATAAAATGCCAGTTTTTCACTCAGGTCTACCAGAGGGGAATCAAAGATAAATTCTATTGAATGTTTTCCGGCAGGTATTGCTAATCCCCTGATTGCGTAATTAACACGGCAGTAGTCCGTTTTCTTGCCATCTATGAATGCCTGCCAGCCTTTGCTGTAATACATTTCACTAAATACGGCGAATTGGTTAGTTGGGCTGTTGAAATCATATTTGATAACATCATTTTCATTACTAACCAGTTTAATACTGGCGCTGGTATCAGGTATTGGGGTAAAAGGTATACTATTCTTAAAACGTTCGTCAATAATAACGGTATTAGCCGGGTCAAATCTGTCAAGAGCTTTCATTTCTTCATCCGCAGATTTTACATAATGGATTTCTTTTACAAGCCAGCAACTGCCGATAGCAAAAGGATTCTGTTGAGCAATCGTTTGTTTCGGATTGTTCTGATCGGGTAATATGACATACTTCATATTCAACATATTCAATACAGGAAAACTGTCTTTAGCTGTGGGATTTGCTGCCCATGCTTCCAGGTTCTTATATAATTGCCCTTCTTTCAGGTCTTCGAAAACCCCAAGTTTGGCAGGGTGATAACCGCCAATATTATTGTGTTTGTAGCAGGCGATAGCGTCATTGAAGGCGTTTCCAAGGGAGGCTTGGAAAGTGCCGCTGGATGGGTCCCGGAAAGCAAGGTTCATTATACGGTAATATCCCGGGTCTCTTTTTATCTGTACATCTGCATTATATTCGGCATAAGCAGATTCATAATCTGATGGCTCAATAAAGTTTTCGTCACTGAGAAATCTCTTACTGACACCCCAAAGATCTATTGTAGAAAGGATTATTAATGCTGCGAATAAAACAGGTGCTTTGATCATTCTTTTCACAAATAATAGTAGTGCAGCAAGCGCAGCCAGTATAAAGCCCAGGCTTCTCCACATATCGGCGCCATACAATGATTTTCTGTCGCTGATAAGTGCGGTAAAATAATTTTTTACAAACTCAGGATTGTTATTTTTCATTGCAGCCTGGATATTTTTTCTGAGTTCGCTGGTAGCGTCATTGCTGAAAGAAGCAAAATAGTAAAAGCCGAATAATAATACTGCAACAACTCCGCCTGTAATCAGTATCTTCTTAAAGATTGTATTCAGTCTTTCTTTGTCTTCTGTTGCTATAATTTCATTCAGGCATAAGATACCCAGTAATGGAAATGCTAATTGCGGTATCACCAGCGCCATTTCCGGCGTACGGAATTTGTTGTAAAGCGGCAGATGGTCGAAAAGGAAATAATTGATACCGGATAGATATTTACCACATGCTAATACAATGCCTAATAGCGCAATGGAGATAATCCACCATTTATGTTCTGTTTTTGCGGTAAAAATGCCCAATAAAAAAAGGAGTGAGATGATGGCTCCAAAATAGACAGGGCCAGAGGTGGAAGGCCTGCCGCCCCAATAGGCGCTGGCTGCCTGGTATAATTGCTGGGCAAATTGCTGTGGCAATTCGGATGAAGATTGCAATAGTTCCGCTACTTTGGAATCCTCTCCAAGAGAGGTGGCAGAACCTCCGCCACAAGCATTTGGTACAATGAAACTCATGGTTTCGGTAACACCGTAACTCCAACTGAAAGCATAATCTTTATTAAGCCCTCCTTTGGATCTGTTTTCTTTTTTTTCGCTGGTAAGTTCACTGCCTCCCCCTCTCATACTTTCCCGTGAGTATTCATACGCTGCAAAATACCCCAACGCCGAAATAAGTAATGCTATTATGGGCAATGTTACGGAGAATCCAAGTGATATGGCCAGATGTTTATAATCCTTTGCTTTAATGGCCTTAATAATGTAGTGTGTAGCAACAAATAAGCAAATGATAAGGGTATAGTAAACGATTTGCTGGTGGCTCTGTGCGATCAGGCAGGTTGTAGCAGCTAATAATAATAAACTGCCTGCCCAGTAATTTTTTCTGAAGATGAGAATCATAGATCCGATAACGGCTGGTGCATAAGCCATAGATAAAAGCTTAGTATCGTGCCCGACTGCAATAAGGATGGGATTATAGCTGCAATAACCATAAGCGATTCCGCCCAGGATGCTTAGCCATGGATTGATACCCAGTACAATACCTAAAAAATAAAATCCCAGGCAGGTGATAAATAAATAATATACTGGCTTTGGTAAGCCCAAGCTTAAAATATTTTGCAAATAACCAATAGATGCTATGTTTGGCATTTGCTGATTTGACAATGCAATCTGGTAGCCTGGCATACCGCAAAACATACTATTAGTCCAATGCGGATAATAGCCGTGTTTCGCCATAAACTCAATTGACTGCTGCTGCATGGCTTTAACCTGCTGAACATCGTGTTGTTGTACAACCTTTCCTTCAAGGACAGGTTTGGTGAATGCAACAGATAAAATAAGGAAGATTACTACAGCGGCTATATGAGGCAATAGCTTTTTGAAATTGATATTTT
>CAZKPH010000125.1:0-6920 GCA_964554605.1 uncultured Ferruginibacter sp. | reverse complement strand
ATGAGAGATTGCTCAATTTTATAAAAAAGAAATGCGAAATCAATAACGTAAAAACACTTTATGTTACACACGAGCAACTTGCTAATGAGATGGCTACAGCAAGAGTAGTTGTTTCCAGGTTATTAAAACAAATGGAGGATCAGGAGCTTGTAAAACTAGGTCGTAATAAAATCACACTTCTGTAACAAAAGTTGCAGTATTTTCCAAGCTATTTACTAAACTTCATTCATTATTAATCTAAAAATTAATTAAGATGAAACCAAATATGGGTAATATTGATCGGATTATAAGAATACTGATTGCAATTGCAATCGCCATTTTATCTTACGCTCATGTTATTACCGGTACACTTGCCGTGATATTACTGATAATTGCAGCCGTCTTTGTCCTGACAAGTTTTGTTAGTTTCTGCCCGCTTTATCTTCCTTTTAAAATATCCACACGTAGTAAGAAGAGCTAATGGATGCAAATTTCTGGGACAAAAGATATAGTAAGCCGGAATATTCCTACGGAATAGAACCTAACCCGCAATTAAAACTATTATTAGAGAGCCTTCCCAAAGGCAGGATACTTTTCCCAGCAGAAGGCGAGGGAAGAAATGCCGTATATGCTGCATTACAAGGATGGGATGTATATGCGTTCGACATAAGTACGGAGGGACGCACAAAAGCAGAAAAGCTTGCGGGAAAGAACAATGTTAATATTACTTATAGTATCGACAGTTTTGAGAGCTATAATGGCGCCTCCGATTCTTTTGATTGCATTGCAATGATATTCGCCCATCTGCCTGCTGAAACACGTAGGGAGAATTTCCGTAAAATATTCAGACTGCTTAAAACGGGCGGGGTGCTGATAATCATAGGTTTTTCCAGGGAACAGTCGGGCAAGGCTTCCGGGGGACCGGCTGACATATCACAGCTTTTCACCGGAGAAATACTATCGTATATTTTCCCCGACCTAAAGAATGTCTCTATTAAATATCTTGAATACCCCCTCTCTGAAGGCGAGTACCACAAAGGGCATGCTTCCCTCATTCAATTTACCGGCATAAAATAAATTGGCTAAAAAAAGATGGCTATGTAACAAAAGTAACCATTGGTATCCGTCGTCGCCGCTACATTTGCCACGTAATATTTGCAAGATGAAGATCAGGCAATTCGAGGATAAGAAAACAGGGCGCCTTTCTTATGCAGTTGTCAGTAAAGATGAAACGGCACTGATAGACCCATACGAAGACCCACGGATATATTTTGAATTCTCAGGATCACACCATGCAACTGTTACAGTGATAATAATGAGCCACATCAATGAAGATCTTTTAGCGCTGGTATCCCCTATCCTGAAACAAACAGGAGCTTCTTTATTCGCAAGCAGGCACTCAGCAATACATCTTCCATTCTTCCCTTTCGACGAAGGAGAAGCTATCGTGCTGGGACATACATCATTAAAAGCTGTGAATATACTCGGGGTACCCACAGGCAATATCTGTATTGCAGCAATGGATGATACTGGTACTACAAGAGCATTTTTTACCGGCAGGGCATTCTGTGATACATCCTTTCCTGTGGTACAAAATATATTTTCCCCGCAGGGGGGAATAAATATTTTGGAAAAGTTACCTGTATTAAAAGAAAATATTCTGAGCATGCCTGCCGGAACAACTATCTACGGGTCCGGACGCTTTGCCGGCAAGGGAAATATCAGCGGGGAAGAAAACAATAAATGTGGCCTGCTTCATATAACGAAAGAAGAATTCATCGAAATGGCCTCAATAAAAAACTAAAACGTTGAAGAAATTTTTTAAAAAAAACTGGCTAACCATTAGTGGCATTGCGCTTGGTTCCCTGGGAGGATATCTGTACTATCACTTCGTAGGATGCAGCAGCGGCACATGCCCTATCACATCCCGCCCACTAAACAGCACTCTATACGGCGCATTAATGGGAGGCCTGTTATTCAATATTGTAAAAAAAGAAAAAGCAAATCTGAAACCATGAACCAGAAAACTATCGTAGACGTAAGAACTCCCGGAGAATTCATGTCCGGAAATGTAAACGGAAGCATCAATATCCCTTTACAGGATATCCAACAAAGATTGGACGACATAAAAAAACTCCCGCAACCGATAATTTTATGTTGCGCAAGCGGCAGCAGAAGCAGCATGGCTACATCATTCCTCCAAAACAATGGGATAGAGTGCGTCAATGCGGGGAGTTGGTTTAATTTATTATAATCAAAACACAATAGAAACATGATTCAACTATTAAAAAAGATTTTCGGGTTGGGTCCCGGTACTGATTACAGGGAATTGTTGGAAAGAGGCGCTGTTATCATAGATGTACGTACAAAAGGAGAATATCAATCGGGGCATATCAGAGGGTCTGTAAATATACCGCTGAATACACTTGGAGCATCCCTAGCCAAAATAAAAAAAGATAAACCCGTCATAACCCGTTGTGCATCGGGAATGAGAACAGCTACCGCCAGGAATATATTAAAATCAAAAGGCTATAATGAAGTATATAACGGAGGCTCCTGGTTCAGCCTGCAAAACAAAATATAATGTCTAGACAGTTTCGCTACACGTTTTTTTCCAACTGGCATATTATGCGCTGGGTAAGGTTCGTTTTAGGTATCTTTATTACTTACCAGGCCGTTTATCTACAAGACAGTATCTCCGGCCTTATTGGCGGGTTCTTACTCTTTCAGGCGCTCACCAATACGGGCTGTTGCGGTATAAACAGAGAATGTAATACATCCGCCTCCGGCAAAATATCATCCAAAATAGCCACGGAAGAAATTGAATTTGAAGAAATAAAAGAAAAATAATATGGCAACATTTTCAGAAATAATTAATTCCGAAAAACCGGTACTCGTTGATTTTTCAGCAGAATGGTGCGGGCCATGTAAAATGATGGCCCCCATTCTTCATGAACTAAAGGAAATGGTGCAAGATAAAGCAACCATCATCAAAATAGACGTGGATAAGAACCCACAAGCCGCCGCTGCTTACCAGATACAAGGCGTACCCACGCTTATACTTTTCAGGCAGGGCAAGGCACTATGGAGGCAATCTGGCGTGGTAACTGCAAAGCTTTTAGAAAAAATTATTAATGAAAACAGCATCTAAAATGTTTAAAAAGCCTTTATCATTATTACTGGCTCTTACCAGTCTGTTTCTTACAAATTGTTCTGACTCACAACCCGGTAATGATATCAGCATGCTGTCTGCAACGACTTTCCATGAAAAGATATCCGCTACTCCTGATGCCATAATCATCGATGTAAGGACACCGGGAGAATTTGGCAAAGGGCATATCGAAAATGCTATTAATATAGATTGGAGAAGTGGCAATTTCCAAAACGACATTGCCAATATCGGAAAAGATAAAAATATTTTCCTGTATTGCCTGTCAGGAACCAGAAGCAATGCCGCTGCCGAGCTAATGCAATCAATGGGTTATAAACAAATTTATGAACTGGCAGGAGGATTGCTAAAATGGAATGCAGTAGGATTCCCATTATCTTCAGTTAATCCGTCTCCTCAAAATAAGGTTATAGGAATGACCCTGGCAGAACTTCAAAACCAACTGAAAGTTACACAACCTGTATTGGTAGATTTCTATGCAGAATGGTGCGGCCCCTGCAAACAAATGGCACCTTCGCTGGAGGAATTAAAAAAAGAGATGGCTGGCAAACTGGTTGTTATCAGGATCGATGTAGATGCCAATAAAATGCTAACAGAACAAATGCAGATCACTGACCTCCCAACACTAATAATTTTCCGTAATGGGAAAGAATCCTGGAGCAATATTGGCTACATGAGTAAGGAAGACATCATTAAAGCAATTGAAAATACAAAATAGCAACGCCTAAACCACCAGGGCTTCATACATGATCTCTACAGGGTGCCTGGACTTTTTCCCTGTGCCATCCTTGATCTGATGACGGCAACTTGTCCCGGGAGCTGCAATTATTACATCTTCCGGCTGCTTGCGTACGGCAGGGAAAAGTACCATTTCCCCAATCTGCATAGACAGGCCGTAATGTTCTTTTTCAAATCCGAAAGAACCTGCCATTCCGCAACAACCGGAGGGAATTACTTCTACTTCATAGTTCTCCGGAAACGAAAGCATTGCTACGGTTGGAGCTACGGAAGCAATCGATTTTTGCTGGCAATGCCCATGCAATAAAATTTTTGCTTTACGGTTTGTGAAAAGGTCTTTTGTGATATTACCCTTATTCATTTCCCGAGCAATAAATTCATCAACAAGCAACACATTCTTCGAGAGCCTCTTCGCATCATTCAGTTTATCCTTATCGGCCAGGTCTATATATTCATCTCTGAAGGAAAGTATGGCAGAGGGCTCTATGCCAAGTAACGGTATTTCTTCTGTTACTACAGTGTTCAATAATTCAATATTTTTATTTGCTATTTTTTTCCCTTCCCTTATTAGCCCTTTAGACATCCAGGCACGGCCACTCTCCGTATGTTCGGGTATTATAACTTCGTATCCCAATTTTTCCAGTAGAAGAATGGCTTTCATTCCGATCTCAGTATCATTATAATTCGTAAATTCATCGCAAAACAAAAATACACGCCCATAAAATTTTCTATTCATACCGGCAGAATGCCTGGTATGTTTACGGTGCCAGTTTAGTAAAGTGGTCTTATATAAAGTAGGCATCGACCTTTTCTGTGCAAAACCCGAGCCCCACTTTATCAGGTTGCTGATACCGGGAGCAGTTACTGCCAGATTATATAAAAAAGGTGCATAAGAGCCAAGCTTCGCCATTGCGGAAAAATTGGCAATTAACTTAGAACGGAATGGCACCCCGTTAACATCATAATAATGCTGCAGGAACTCCGCTTTCAATTTCGCCACATCCACATTCGAAGGGCACTCCGACTTGCATCCCTTACAGCTCAGGCATAATTCCATAACCTCATATATCTCTTTATGGTCAAACCGATTAATCTTATTGGAATTTGTAAGAAATTCCCGAAGTATATTTGCCCTTGCCCTCGTAGTATCTTTTTCATTACGTGTAGCCATAAATGAAGGGCACATAGTACCCCCGGAGAGATGTGTTTTACGGCAATCACCGCTCCCATTGCACTGCTCGGCATGTTGCAGGATATTCTGATTATGAAAGCGGAATATCGTTTCAAATTCAGGAACCTGCTGGCCGGGTTCATACCTCAGCATCGTATTCATAGAGGGCGTATCCACAATCTTATTCGGATTGAAGATATTATCGGGATCCCAGGTATATTTTATTTTGCGAAGCAGTTGATAATTATTCTCCCCTACCATTTGTTTGATAAATTCCCCACGGAGCCTTCCATCGCCATGCTCACCACTTAATGAACCTTTATATTTTTTTACAAGCGAAGCTATTTCTTCGGCAATTTTCCTGAATAGTGCATTCCCGTCAAATGTTTTCAGGTTTATGATTGGGCGCAGGTGTAATTCTCCGCTGCCGGCATGGGCATAATGAACAGAGTATAGTCCGTATTTATCAAGAATTTTATTAAAATCGGCTATAAACGCAGGCAGGTCATAAACATCCACGGCAGTATCTTCAATAACCGGAACTGCTTTTTCATCTCCGGGGAGATTGCTTAATAGCCCCAACCCGGCTTTACGCAAAGCCCATATTTTTTTTGTATCATTTCCAAATAAGAGAGGAAAATGATACCCCAACCCAGCAAAGCGCATTTCATCTTCTACTTCCTTTGCGGTAAGCATAATCCCGTTCCTGTCTTCCCCTGCCAATTCCACTACAAGGATAGCTCCCGGATCTCCCTGTACAAAAAAACGGTTGGCACGTTGTTGTATATTATCCTTTGTACATTCCAATATGTAATGATCTATCAACTCGCAGGCAAGAGGCTTATATTTCAAAGCAACCAGGTTGGCACGCAATGCTTCATCCACTGTATTGAAATGTACGCATAACAATCCTGTATGGCGGGGAGGCAATGGCACCAGGTTTAATTTTATTTCAGTAAGAAATGCTAATGTACCCTCAGACCCGGCAATCAAACTACAAAAATTAAAATCATCCCCGCCGGCGGTGAAAGGTGCAGTTTCCAGTAATTCATCCACAGCATACCCGGTATTCCTTCTTTCAATGGACCTTTTGGGAAATTCTCTTCGTATTTCTTCCTGGATCCCTACATTGCTGAGAGCGCTTCTTATTTGCCTGTATATGGATGCTTCCAGTGATTCGCCCACGCATTTTTCATGAAATGCATCAATATTCAATTTACCGAAAACAACTTCAGAACCATCACTAAGCAATGCTTTCACTTCTAATGTATGCTCACGGGTACTCCTGTACACCATAGAGTTAGACCCACAAGAATTATTACCTACCATTCCACCAATCATTGCCCGATTGGCCGTAGAGGTTTCCGGGCCGAAATACAACCCATGCGGATGTAAGTACATATTCAATTCATCACGTATCACACCGGGTTGTACCCTCACCCAGTTTTCCTCTTTGTTGAGTTCTATGATCTTTGTAAAATATTTGGAAACATCTACCACAATACCATTCCCAACAACCTGCCCTGCCAGCGAAGTACCCGCAGTCCGGGGGATCAATGAAGTTTTCTCTGCACGGGCAAAATGAATCAGTTTTTTCAGGTCGTCATTTGTCTTAGGAACTACTACAGCCAGCGGCATTTCCCTGTACGCTGAAGCATCCGTAGCATATAATGTACGCATAGTAACATCATCATACAGGTCGCCTTCTATTTCACTTGCCAGTTGTGCCAGTTTTTCCTTCATTTTTTTGTTGTTTGTATACGGAGGGCAAAATTATAATATTTGGATGGAAAGAAAATTAAGGCAGCAATGCATCTTACAACTTCTTTTCCACAATAAACACCTCATACACAGGGCTAAAGA
>CAZKPH010000124.1:0-6931 GCA_964554605.1 uncultured Ferruginibacter sp. | reverse complement strand
TTTGCCTGCATTTGCCCTTACAACCAGTATTTTGCAAGCCTGGTAAGAGATATTCAATTGCGGCAATAAAGCAGCGCCGTAATTCTCATCAGCATCCAGCCGTAAACTTGGCGAAATCTTGATTTTATTCCTTACATAGAGCAACGATCCGTAGGCGGCGCCATGATTCGTTATATGATTCCCTCTGTCATTGGAAATGATTTCTCTCCTGTCGAACAGGGCTCCCCAGTTAGCTGAAATATTATTGTTGATTTTATTAGTATTGATGAACTGGAGCAAAAGGTAATCTGAATTATTCTGATTGGCCGTAGAAACGGAATTATATAAATAGTGGTCGCTTGTTTTTTTGAATGCAATATCCAGTTGCTGTGAAGAATTTTTCGAAAAATGTTTCAATTGGGCCTGGCTCCACCATGTTTTCACAATTTCTGTAGCTGTATCGCTTTTGAATGTTGTATAGAAATTTTGTGCGGCAAAGTCTCGGCTGTCGTAGGCACTTCTTACAGCCAGTTGCCAGTTATTCTTCAAAGCAAAAGCAATCGATCCGCTGATAGTGTTATTATGGATATACCCTCTGTTGTTGTCTCTCAGTAATTGGCCGGAAGTATTATTAGTGATCCCGCTGATAGCGCTATTGAAACGGGAGCCTGTTTTTTGCCAGCCTGCAACTGCATTGATGAGCCCGTATTCGCCTGTGGCCAGGCTCAAATTGCTACGAGATGTATTTTCTTTTTTAAACTGGTTAAATGTTTTCGTAATAATATTGATAATTCCTCCTACAGCCTCACTGCCATATATGGCGGAAGCGGGGCCTCTTAATACTTCGATTCTTTCTATTTCATCAGGGGCAACGGGAATATATGATGAAAAATGGCCGGTTACAGGGTCATTGAGTTTGATTCCGTCTATTAGTACCAGTACTTGCTGGAATGTGCCTCCACGGATAATTATATCGCTTTGCGAACCCATTGGCCCTCTCGATTGTATTTCTACCCCGGGTACATATTTGATTAATTCATCCAGTGAAAAAACAGGTAGTTGCCGGAATAATTTACCATCCACAACAGTTATATTTCTGCCGGTTTCGGAAGCTTTTTGCAAAGTACGAGTTGTTGTAACAGTTACAGGATTGAGATCAACAGTTTCTTGTGCAAATAATCTGCCTGAAGCAAAAAGAAAAAAAATGAATGTTAATTTCCTCATGACTTTTGTTTTGGTTTTGAATGTTTTGCCGCAAAAGTAGGGGCTTGATTTTGTAGCAAGGGCTAATAAACAAAAAAAGACAATTATTTGACAATTAATGTATTACGACAGATTGTGACTATTTAAAAAAATAGAAGGCCGATTTTTTTCTTCGGCCTTCTAAAACTATATCAGTATTGTTCCTGCTGGTTTGGAAAATCTTTGTTTTTCACATCGTCGATATACTTTTTTATTGCATCTGTAACTTCATCATGCAAGTTGAGATAGCGCCTCAAAAACCTGGGCTTAAATTCGTTGTTGATACCTAGCATATCGTGCATTACCAACACCTGGCCGTCGCAGTCGCTACCGGCGCCGATACCTATGGTAGGTATAGATAAACTTTGCGATACTTCTTTGGCCAGCACAGCGGGTATCTTTTCCAGTACAATGCCAAAACAACCCGCATCCTGAAGGAGGAGTGCATCTTTTCTCAACTTATCTGCTTCGGCTTCCTGTGTTGCACGTACTACATATGTCCCGAATTTATTAATAGATTGTGGTGTTAGCCCCAAATGGCCCATTACCGGTATTCCGGCACTTACTATTTTCTTTACGGAGTCAATGACCTCTTCTCCTCCCTCCAGTTTAACAGTATTAGCCCCGCTTTCTTTCATGATTCTTATAGCGGAGGCTAATGCTATTTCAGAATTTGACTGGTAATATCCAAAAGGGATATCCACAACTACCAGGCTTCTTTCTCTGGCCCTTACAACGCTTTGTGCATGATATATCATTTGGTCAAGCGTAATAGGCAATGTTGTTGCATGCCCTGCCATTACATTACTGGCGCTGTCCCCCACTAATATTATATCAATTCCGGCAGTATCAAAAATTCTTGCAAATGAATAATCATAGGCTGTAATCATCGATATTTTTTCGCCGGCAGCCTTCATCTTCTGAAGTGTGTTGGTGGTTACTTTTTTTAATTCTTTTTCCTGGGCCATTCCTTTTTATTTGAATGAATATATAAATGCAACTGTAAATATACAATTAGTTTTATTTTTCGTTATTTTACTTCTTCCCATAAATGTCTTATCAATCCATCGGCAAGGCCTATTTTGGGAACAAATATTTCCTCCGAGCCTGCCCACCGCATTGCATTGATATATATTTGAAGGGCAGGCACGATTACATCAGCCCTGTCTTCTCTCAGGTTGTACCTTACAATACGGTCTTGTAGCGGGATACTTCCCAGTTCCTTATAATAATCTCTCAGCAGTTCGAGGGTAAGGGGTTTCCCGTCTTTTCGTTTGCTCATGGAAAAGACCTTGTTTATGTTGCCGCCGCTGCCGATGGCCACTACTTCTTTATGCCCTTTTGTTACGGCTTTTAATGTTTCTTTCAACTGATCCCAATCGGCATCTGTTACCATTTCCTTTAATAGCCTTATAGTACCGATGTTAAAGGATTTTTTAAATATAAGTATTCCATTGCTGAAGAAGGAAAGTTCGGTGCTGCCACCTCCTACATCTATATAAAGGTAGCTATGTTCTTTATCCAGGTTTTCAGCTATATGATTCTCATAAATGAAACCAGCCTCCTTATCCCCGCTTATAACTTCAATGGATATACCGGTTTCCAGTTTCACTTTCCTTATAATATCAGCAGTATTGGCCGCATCCCTCATGGCACTTGTGGCACAGGCTTTAATATGGTTTACGTCATAAGCGTTGCACAAATGCTTGTATCCTTTCATTGTCTGCATGATCATGGCCTGCCGGGGCTTGGTTATTTGCCCGGTTTCAAAAACTTCAAACCCAAGCCTGAGCGGGACTCTGATAAGGTTCAGTTTATTGAATACAGTATTGCCGTTGTCATTTTGTATAACCTCACTAATCAAAAGCCTTGCAGCATTGCTTCCGATATCTATTGCGGCTAGTTTCATAGTAAATTTTTAATAACTGCAAAGATAGGAGAGAGGCGGCTATCATGCGTTTTATGTGGGTAAGATACCTGTGTATGGGTATAATTGCTTCAGATGGTTTTATGTCGATAATTTCCGGAAGAGATAATTATATGTATCCACCTGCGACCTCACCTTTCGTGTATTTCTGGGGTTGACATATTGATTGCTTAGTTCATTGTCCAGTTTGCGTGCTTTAATATTGTCTCCCAATTGGATGGCCAGAATATCTTTAAGTTCCTTTTTGATCTCGTTTTCGAAAATAGGGCAGGCCGCTTCTACACGGTGGTCGATATTTCTTACCATCCAGTCTGCCGAAGAAATATATACTTTTTCTTTTCCGCCGTTGTGAAATATCATTATGCGGGCATGTTCGAGGTATTCGTCAATTATGCTAATAGCCTGAACACTTTTTTTGAATTTTTTATTTTCGGTGCGCATGCAAAAAATGCCTCTTATAACCATTTTGATTTCTACACCGGCACGGGCGGCATCATAGAGTTTTTTTATCAAAAGCTCATCACTCAATGAGTTTAGTTTAAGTGTTATGGCAGCTTCTTTTTCCTGCCGGGCATTCCTGATTTCCTTATCTATCAGCAGAATGAGTTGCCTGCGCATATTGGTGGGGCTTACCATAAGGGTTTTACATGCATGCAAAAATGGCTGCCGTGTCCTCGGTTGTTCAAGATAATGGAATATCCTGTTTATATCAGCCATGATATTCCGGTTGGAAGTTAGCAGGCAGTGGTCTCCATATATCTTTGCCGTGCTTTCATTCAGGTTGCCGGTACTCACAAAACCGTAGTGGATTGTATGTTTATCTATTTTCTTTTTTATAAGGCATATTTTGGCATGTACTTTCATGTTAGGAATGCCTATCAACACTTTTACTCCAGCCTCTTCAAGCTCTTTTTTCCATTCCAGGTTAGCTTCTTCATCAAACCTGGCACGCAGTTCTATTACTACAGTTACTTTTTTACCGTTTCGAACGGCGTTGGTAAGTGCATTGATAATTTTAGAACGGGAGGCAAGGCGGTAACAGGTTATTTTTATTTCAGATACATCCGGGTCGATAGCTGCTTCACGAAGCAGATCGGTAACGTTGTCGAACGAATGATATGGGAAACTTAGAAGAACATCTTTTTTAAAGATGACTCCTGAAACGGAATTTGTATTTTTAAAATCAGGGTGAACGAAAGGCTTCTTGCGGCTTCTTTTTTGCTGAAAAACCTGTTCGGGAAAATTGATAAAATCTTTGAAATTGTGAATGCGGCCACCGGGAATCAGATTATCTTTTTGTGTCAGTCCGAGCCTTTTTACAAGGTAAGTAAGCAGAGAAGGGTCAATTTCCTTATCAAACACGAAACGTACAGGTTTCCCTTTCTTCCTGTTTTTTAATCCTCTTTCAATTTTCTGGATAAATGAAGTGGAGAGATCGTTGTCGATATCCATTTCCGCATCTCTTGTTACTTTGATGATATGTGCGGAAAAAGTATCATAGCCGAAAAAAGAGAAAATACCCGGAAGGCAGAACCGTATTATGTCTTCCAGCAAAATAATATGTTTCTCGTTTTGCCTTGATGGCAGGATAATGAAGCGGGGCAACCTTCTTGAAGGTACGGATACCAATGCGAATTTCTGTGGTACGCTTCTGTCGCTTTTTGATAGTTTGCAGGCAAGATAAATAGACTTATCGCTCAGTGTAGGAAATTCCTGAATGCTTTCTATCATCAATGGTACAATATTGCTACGTACCTCGTCGTTGAAATAATCCTTTACAAATTTTTTTTGTTGCCGGTTAATTTGTTTTTCGTCCAGGATAAATATTTTCTGTTTTTTTAATTCCCTGCGTATCTCATTCCATATCCGGTCGAATTCTTTTTGCTGTTCAATTACTTTTTCCTGTATCTCCTCAAGAATCATTTCCGGGGATTTTTCCAAATGCATATTAGCTCTTTTTCCAAACTCGATCATACGCTTAAGCGCAGCAACCCTTACCCTAAAAAATTCATCAAGATTATTTGAAAAAATGCCTAAAAATTTTATGCGTTCATTTAATGGTACAGTATTATCTGCAGCTTCCTGTAATACCCTTCCGTTAAATGACATCCAGCTAATGTCCCTGGCTATTGTAATGCGGCTCATATATTATATGCAACTCTTTTTTTTGTAAAGATGTGCGAAAAAACTTTTTTTTAATGTTAAGTTTTACAATTGGGATTGTCTGCCTGCAAATGGGGTGTTATCCCGGCTGCAGGATTATTCGCCGGCTTTCAGTTTATCGATAATAGAAGTTGTTGAATAGCCTTCAAGGATTGGAGTGATTCTTACCTGCCCTCCATTTGCCAATATTTCTTTGGCGCCTACGATTGTATCAACTGTGTAGTCGCCCCCTTTTACAAGGACATCGGGCAGGAGCGAAGTAATAAGTGAATGTGGAGTGTCTTCAACAAAAAGTATAACCGCATCTACGAATAGTAGTGATGCAAGGATTAAGGATCTGGTATTTTCATTATTTACCGGCCTTGCATTTCCTTTTAGCTTTTTGACAGAAGTATCGGAATTAATGCCTACGATAAGTTTATCACCTTGTGCGGCTGCATCAAGCAACAAGGTTATGTGTCCATCGTGGAGCAAGTCAAAAACACCGTTAGTAAAGACTATTTTTTTGCCGGATAATTTCCAACGGTGCATTTGCCTCTTTAATTCATCGAGGGTATAAATTTTCCTTATAATACTATTTGACAGTTGCATGTTTTCCTTTTTTATTCACATAGGGTAATAGGATTAATGACAGGAAACCGATGGTAAGAACAATCAGGAACTGTGCTATCCATTGCAGATTCCCGTTTGCAAAACCAATACCTTCTTCAATATTATACAGGCTCATAACCTGCTTGATAAACATAGGATAAATACCAATACCTCCCGGGGTGATGATCATACCGATACTGGCAAAAGCCAAAACAGGGAATGCCGCAGCTATAGTAAGGTGTTCCGTACCTGCGATGGCAAAGAAGCCTACATAAGTACCCAGCAGATAACAGGTCCAGATAAGTATACTATGGAAAATAAAAGACCATTTGTTTTCCATAGCCCGGATTGTACTAAGTCCCGTAATGATGCCGGAGATTATTTTATTAATCTTTTTTACAAAATTATAGTGGCTGTATTTTTTGAAGGCAAACCTTATTAAGAAGAATATTGCAATAAAAAGAAATGCAACAATAATAAGCTTGATGATAATAGCATGTATCCCGTCGTGAAGAAAATATTTCCGGATTGTTTCCCTGGCGAATCCGCCTATTACGCTTGCCTGGGTTATTAGGGCAATCGCAAATATTACAATAAGCGATATGAGGTCAATAACTCTTTCCACTACAATGGTACCGACGAGTTTATCAGGAGGCACTTTCTCATATTTTCCGAGGATGCTACATTTCAATACTTCTCCCAGCCTGGGTATGGCAAGGTTGGCGAGATAGCCCACCATTACGGCAAAGAATGTGTTGCTCAATTTGGGATTATATCCCATTGGCTTCATTAGTATTTTCCATCGGATAGCCCTGCTGATATGGCTGATGACAAGTATGATGAAGACGGGTATGAAAAGATAATATCTCGCAGAGGCCAAAGCATTTTTACAATCTTCCCAGTTCTTTTTATCCATTTTGTGAATACTCCACCAAACCAGAAAAATACCCAGAAATAAAAAGAAAGCGAGTTGTAATATGGATACGAGGCGTTTATTCATAATCAGCTACAAATTACAAACTAAAATTG
>CAZKPH010000123.1:0-6944 GCA_964554605.1 uncultured Ferruginibacter sp. | reverse complement strand
GGCAAAACTGAATGTGTGATAACTTTTTAACCACCCATGATCGGCAAAGCCCCTTGTATCAGCCTTGTGAAGTATTGTTTTTGCCATATCTTCATTTTTGAAACACAAATTTCCTCTGGCAACCGGAGGCTACAAATAAACTAGATTAATAAATTGAAGGCAGAAGGTTAAAACTGCGTTAATACTGCGACCGTATTTTACTGAGAAATTCGGGCGTAACACCGATATATGCAGCAATCAGTTTTTGTGGTATTTCATTGATAAGCATAGGGTATGTTTTACAGAAGCGGGCATAGCGTTCTTTTGCCGTAAGGCTCAGGTTATCATTTACACGCTGGCGGGCAGATATTAGTGCGTTTTCGGTGAGAATACGAAAATACCTTTCCAGTTTTGGTATTGTATTAAAAAGTTCCAACTGATCTTCACGGCTTAATAAAAGAATTTCACTATTGAGTATTGCTTCAATGGTAAGATTACCATTTTTGCGGGAAATAAAACTATACATATCCGTTATCCACCATTCTTCCGGAGCAAATTGAACAATATGTTCAAAACCGTTATCATCTGTTGAATATGATTTGAGGCATCCGGAAAGGACAAAAGCTACATCTCTGGCTACCTGTCCCTGATGGAGCCAAACCTGTTTTTTCTTTACTGAAAAATGCCTTAGCCTTGCAGCTATAAAAGCACATTCTTCTTCCGACAGATCTATGTGTTTACGAAGATGGGTTATGATAGGAAGGCAATTCATATTACAATTCTTAAAGTTCCTCATTAATATTGAATTGGCAAGGGGCGTGATAAATACAATTTTCCCGGTATTGTTTGTAACAGGTTATACCTGCACCGCTTTTGGGTAGCCCTACACAATTTCCCCGCCGTGAAATTGCTGGTTGCCTAATAACCCGGAAAGTATGATTTTCCCCGGCCATGCATTTTTATTGGAACCATCAGAATAATCGCTGTATATTTTCAATTCCGGAGGCATCATATAGTCTTCTTTTATTTCACCCATTCGGAAATAATTCTTATTCTCAACATAGCCTGCGGCCGCAAATATACCTGTAGTAGTACCGGCACCCAAAGCTGCAACTGTTTTTAGCGCAGCCAGGAATCCGGCCGGAATACCCGTCAATGAATATAATACCGCTATGTACCCGCCCACAACAGCACTAAAGGCCGCCGCTTTCCCTACTTCGTGCTCAATGGTACAAACAAAATCGTTAATGTCCATATCCTGCTCCCACCAGGGATCTATATACTTTATATATGCTTTTGGGCTGGAAGGGTAAAAGCCAAAGAAAACATGTACACGGGAAATAGCGCTTTTGGCCAGTTCAACCCCATTCATTTCCTGTGCAGCCAGTATTTGACCTGGGTCATAATTCGAGTGTGCAGGCGTTCCGAATTTTTTTTCCGAAGACCAGGAGAATATCCTGTCTGTGATCTCAGCACATAAATAGTGACTCCCCATCTTCCCAATTAGATTCAATGCGTCATTCAACGGGCCTTTGCTGTATGGCACAAGCGCCTCCATAGCCCGTACTATAATATCCAGTTTATGATCTGATTTTGCAAATTTGTAGATCGGGCTTATCGGTGTAACATTGAGACTACCGACAAGGTTTTTAAAACTGGACAAACGAGCTTCACCTGTACCAGGATCAACATCCGGCTTTGACTCAGGCATAAAAATATCATGCACATCCCCTTTCAGGGCAAATTCTTTCGATACTTTCCGGATCTCATCAAAATAAGGGTTATAAAAATTAAACTGGGATCCAATTACTTTCATTTCCTGGCTGGCCTTTTCTTTGAAAGATTTGAGAAAAAATTTAATATTATCCCCTATATTATAATTGAACACCAAACCCTGCATCCTATCGGCTTTAGCATTATCATAATATACGCTAACTTTTATACCGATATCCGTATCATTAACATTTTCCCATGTTATGGGTTCTCCCCGGTCGTAACGTATTACCCATTGAGCAAAAGAATATAATTCCTGTTTCGTCTTCTGTACTTCATTGCCCGTATCAAAATAAATCCATTGATCTCCCATCTCGCATTGTGCATGTATCCGAAAACCTTCTACCGTTTCCCAATTTTGTTGCTGTACGGGCATTGGTAACAACCGTATCGTTGCCCATATTTCAGAAGTAAAAATTTCTTTCCCTGGCAAGACCCACATAAACAACTTGATCAGCTTCGGATAAATAAGCTGTTCCCAGCTATTTACAATTATTTTTCCGGAATTTGTTTTATCTCCGGACAACTCATAAACACCGCTAATATTCAGTTTAAGGTTTTTAGCATTAACATAAGTATAATAAACAGGCTTTTTACTTTTTATTATTCCTTTTACCTTCTGTACAGGAGTAGATAGTTTACCAAATTTCCCGGGACGTGAATCGTCATCAAACAGAATCTCGTAATCAAAGGCCGGTGTTTCTGCCGGATCGTCTGTTACAATATCTACACGAGTAATATATCCGCCTTCGATTGGTTTTTTATCTGGGTCATCTGCCCGGGTTACATAAGCTATAAATGCAACTTCGTCTACTGTATCTGCCACCAATTCGTCATCATTCAGTTTTAAATTATTATAGGCTTCCACGCGTTTTTGTATAGTACAGAAAACCTCAAGCGTAGAACGCATTTTATAATTGACTTGTGCAGTAAATGCAGGGGCTTGCAATGACATGGCATTTATTTTTTAGTAAGCATTCCTCTTTCGACAGTTATATTAATTTTTATTTTCCCATCTTCTAGTATCCATTTTTTTTCCGATACCATTCGTGAAGATGTTTTTACTTCCACCTTCCACACATTCTCGCTAAATACTTTCGGCTCAGATATTTCCAACCATTCAGGTTCTGCATTTATTTTGAAAACAGGAGTAAACGGCGGCTTAACAGGTTGGGTCCGGTCCGGATCAATTTCCGGGTTGGGGCTATCCGTAAACCATATATAAAAAGGTTTAAAGACCCACTGCCCGGATTTCCCATCCCTTTCTTTTTCATAAACGGCCTCAGAATATTTTTGCCCTTCTATAAAAGTTAGCGGGGCAGGAGTATCCACAATCAATGTAAGTATTTGCTGTAGTTCAGCCAGCACCTGGGCTGTAAACTGCCTGCCGCCTGCCATTGCCGAAATTCTTATCGGGATCTCCGCTAAGCCGGAAGATGAAACTTGCGAGACAGTTACTACACGCTGCCCGTTACCTAAAGTGGAAAGAATTTTTATTGCTTTATCCTGGCATGTTATTTTTATAACTGCATCGGAAGCCAATTCACGATTACCTTTATCATCTACCCGCCATGCCGTTACAACAAATTTATCCGACTGGTTTGTAGTAAGATCCAGTATATCCTTGCTCAATTGAAGAACATAAATGAAATCATCTTTTTTATTTCTTTCTTTTTTATCATTTTTCTTCCGGGGCGTTGTATTATCTGAGGCACCTGTTTTCTTACGGCTTCGCAAAATTTTTGCAGCAGCAGCCACAACAAGAGATAATGCAGTAGCGCCTCCCACTATTTTCATCCAGCCGGAAGCGGACACTGTTTCGTGGAGGTTTTCCTGTTCCGTATTTTCTTTATTTGGCTTGCCACTTTCACCTTGTTGCCCGTCTCCTTCTTTGACTGGAAAAAGATTTAAATTCTTTTTAAAAAAACCTGTCATTTTTTCCAACTCATTTTTCCAGGTAGCAAGCAGTATCCTGTTGCATTCAATTCTTTCGTCAGGTGTAAGCTCATTGAATTTTTTATTCGCATCTCCGGGTAAATATACCTGGGCATTGACAAAAAGAAATCTCTCTTTATCAATAAAGAAGCCAATGGAATAAATGTCGTAAATACTCTGTATCCCTGAAATGGATTGAGCGGGATTAAAAAAGTCTCCGGTTTTTGTAAATGGATTTCTTTTCATTTCATCAGTCCCCCTATGGCCAATCCCAATCCAGATATCCACTTCGGCGTTTATATCTTTGTAAAAATGTTCGACCTTCGCTGTACCTTCTACTGATTTTTTTTCTGAATTAAACTTAAGATTGTAATTTTCGGGGTTACTAATTATGAATTTATACTTTCCATATAAGTCTGTACTGCCCCAAAAAGCAAGGTTATTTTCTTCTATTACTAACTGCCCCCAGGAAAAATGTGGGAAAAATTGAAATATTGCCAAAAAAGTTAAAGCCAATATCCTTTTCATATCCGTTTATTTTATTTTTCTGTATTTCCGTATGCTTCTGGGCTTTAATGTTTCCGGGTCGAGCGTTTTATATGTAAGGGTGGTTTTATCAGCGGAAAGCTCCATTGCCACAGCTCCCCTATTTGCAGGATCATCCTTATAGCTCATTTTACATGTTACACTGCTTCCTTCAATATCACCCCATTCGTAGTTTAGATTATCAGGCGTATGTTCATACCCTTTCAGGTAAACGACCATTCGGGCATTTACATCCTTTCTTATAATTAGATTTTTCTGGTCCAGCAATTCTTCATTGGTTTCTTTTTTATTAAGGAGTTGCCATTCACCGGAAAATTCATCAATAGATATGGTGGCGGGCAATTTTTTATCTGAAATTTTTTCCGGGTTCTCTTCTTCGGAGAAAGTTACTTTTTCTTTGGCAGGAGCACCTGCCTGCTGAATTACAGAATCTTTTTTAGGATGCAGCAAATTTTTTATCCCTTCGATGCCATCGAAATGCTGGTATGCCCATCCGGTTACGGCCACAACTGCCAGGCCGAAGATCCTTTTTACCCATCGGCCCATTGAAGATCCGTTACCGGGATAGCTGGTTGTTTCCGGTTCAGTCCCTGTTGTTTCTTCAAATTCATTATCCTCGTTTTCTTCATCTGGTTCTACAGGATGGCTTTTAATTTTAGTAAATGCAGATACATCCGCCCCGCAATGAGGGCAATCTGCCCGGGCAAGGTCAATTGCATTGCCACAGGATGGACAAAAATAAGTTTCCGGCATAAATGTGATTTAACGTCGTTGGTGTTGATAGTATTTTATAATTGCATCGGCTTCTTTTTCCATCTCATTTGTGAGAGGTACATATACCGTGTCTATATTTTGAATGGTGAGAGTAAGATATGCATAGACAAAACATAAAATATTAACGTTCTCTTCCCGGACAAGGCTTACGCTTTTCAACCTAGCGGTAGCCATATTCCATGTATATAACCTTCCCCCCAGATAAATTCCCCTTTCTGCCAATACAATGTAACCCCTGGAGGGCATCATTGCACTATCCAAAACAGGAAACAAAAAAGCTGGAATAGCAAGAAATATTAATAAACCTAAAATGATGTAGAGATACAGAATATCTCCGAAATATATTGACAATATTATACCAATGACCAACCCTATAATAACCATCAAAATATATAAGCCTGTATTGGCGCCTTTCTTAAGTTTTTTACGGGCGGTCAAAAAGTGATGCCATTCTTCGTTGGTACATGTCCAATATTTATAGGCTTCCGCACCTGAACGGATTTTTTCGAGATAGGCAGACCTTTTCCTGTATATAATATAGGTAGGGAGGGAGGCAATTAAAAAGATTAAGGAAAATAACGCTGAAGCATATACCGAATCATTAAACTGATCGTCGATCACTACTACCCAGAGAAAATAAGTGACACAGACAACAGATAGCAAAAATG
Source organism: uncultured Ferruginibacter sp. (assembly GCA_964554605.1). Classification (GTDB taxonomy): domain Bacteria; phylum Bacteroidota; class Bacteroidia; order Chitinophagales; family Chitinophagaceae; genus Ferruginibacter. Next base: position 1,269 of record CAZKPH010000123.1, on the reverse strand, counting down.
CTATCTGAAATATTATTTTTTGACGGTTTTCTATTTGTATAGGTATCATGGTGTAAGGTTTAATGCCGGATATTACGAATATAATTAAGATGATCTTTTTGTGCAATATGATATTCATCAGTTCGGTAAGTATTTTATAATTGAATTTTCTGTTTTTCCCAAAAGAAATATATCCGGCAAGTGGTTTTCAGCAAGTTGGAAATAATAAATTAATTATTATGGGCTATTCATTAATGGCCTTTTACTGATTCAAATCATATACAAATTTTTGGAGCTGTTCTACTGGCCTTATTCATTATTGTTATTTGTAAATATTTTCATTTTTCGTGTTTAAACTTCATTGTTGCCTCACCTATATCCGGAACAATTTTTTAATACCAGGCAACAAATTTTCGCCTTGCAAAATCTTACATTTGCACCAACAACCCCCCATCCTTATGAATCACAAATCTGTGCCGTCTTTTTTCAAACACGGTTGCATAATTTTTTTGTACGCAATATTACTATCCGTAAATACACACAACTTATTATATGCTCAAAGCCCCTCCTGTGGCCCATTACTGCATCTAACTGAAAAGATAAGGAATACACAAAACATGCTTGAAGAAAAGATCTTGTCAAAAAGAAAACAAAGCAGGCCTGCCGATGAAAATACAGTGTATATATTACCGGTAGTATTCCATATTATTCACCAGAACGGAAATGAAAATATTGGGGATGACCAGATCATTAAAACTCTCCAACAATTAAATGATGCTTTTGCAAATACAGGAGCCCACCTTTGTGCGGACGGTGTGAATGTAAATATTAAATTCTGCCTTGCACAATTTGACCCGGATAATAATACAAGCAGCGGAATTACACGTATGGTATCCCCCCTCACGAATATTGTAATGGAAAACGATGATATTAACCTTAAGAAAATCGATTTATGGGACCCATATACGTATATCAATATCTGGATTGTAAAGTCTATTAATTCCATTACGAATGGCCCGGGAGTTGCCGGCTATGCACAATTGCCGGGGTCTCATGGAGCTCCATTTGACGGAATTGTAGTTGAAGCAGGATATATGGATGGCTCAGTTACCGGCTCCACAGTGCTGATACACGAAATGGGACATTATCTTGGACTATATCATACATTCGAAGGAGGATGTAAAAACGATAACTGCCTGACAGATGGAGACAGGGTTTGCGATACTCCTCCGGATGGGTCTTCGGGGCCCGTTCCCTGTAACAGCTCTGCAAATACCTGCACCACCGATG
>CAZKPH010000122.1:0-6957 GCA_964554605.1 uncultured Ferruginibacter sp. | reverse complement strand
TTAATCTCAATATTTCTGAATATGTGGCAACGATTAGGAAGTTTTGTGATCCGCTTTCGCCTTATCTTATTACTATTTTTATTAGGTACTACCTTGTTTATGGGGTATCATGCGTCGCAGGTTAAACTGAGTTACGAATTTACCAGGGCCATCCCGACAGACAATCCGAAATATCAGGATTATGTTGCTTTCCGGCAGAAGTTTGGAGATGACGGCAACATGCTTGTAATAGGCGTCCAAACCGATAAGTTTTTCACTGTAGATGTTTTCAATGCTTACCGCCAGATGGAGAAGCAAATAAAAAAAGTGAGTGATGTAGAAGGGATATTAAGCGTGCCATCTGCCGTAAACCTGAAGAAAGATACATTGACGGAAAAGCTGAATGCGGTAAAAATATTCAGCGATAATGTTGTGTCTCAGGCTTCGCTGGACTCGTCTGTTGCTATATTCCACACGCTTCCCTTTTATCGTACGCTTCTCTATAATCCGAATACGCAGGCATACCTGATGGGAGTTAAGATTAATAAGGATTCTCTCAATTCACCCAAAAGAACAAAGATCGTAAACGATATTACAAATGTGGTAAAAGTGTTCGAAGAACAAACCAAAGTAAGTGTACATCTAAGCGGCCTCCCGCTCATAAGGACAGTTGTGGCAGACAGGATTCAGCAGGAAATGAAATTTTTCCTCATCGGATCGCTTGTGTTGAGTACTCTTATTTTATTCCTGTTTTTTCGTTCCATTAGCACTACATTATTATCCCTGCTTGTTGTTGTTCTGGGAGTTGTATGGAGCCTCGGGCTGTTGCATTTATTTGGCTATAAAATTACACTTCTTACAGCACTTATACCTCCGCTGGTAGTAGTGATAGGGGTGCCCAACTGTATATATTTTATCAATAAATATCATACCTCGTTCCTGGCAGGCAAAGACAAGGTAATGGCTTTGGTAGAAATGGTAAGCAAAATGGGTATCGTTACATTGTTTTGTAATATTACGGCAGCAATAGGTTTTGCTGTATTTGCTCTCACACGCAGTGCCATCCTCCAGGAATTCGGGCAGATAGCCGGAATTGGTATAATGCTGATATTTATTATTTCTTTTATATTGCTTCCTTCGGCGCTTAGTTTCCTGCCTGCTCCGGGTGCAGGGCAAACAAAATATTTGAAAAACAGGCTCATTACTTCTTTTCTTCTAAAGAATGAGAAATGGGTTGTACATCATAAAAAAACAGTTTATATAATTACAGCGGCGCTTCTTGTATTCAGTATTGCAGGTATTTTCCGCCTGAAATCTGTCGGGTATATAGTAGATGACCTTCCTAAAACGGATAAGATATATACCGACCTGAAATTTTTCGAGAATAACTTTAAAGGAGTAATGCCGCTTGAAATTGTGGTTGACACACGCAAAAAAAGAGGACTTTCCGGTTTAAGGGCGTTAACTACTTTCGAGAAGATAGACACATTATCGCAATATATCTCTGGCCAGCCGTATATGAACAGGCCTTTATGTCTTTCGGAAGGATTGAAGTTTGCCAAACAAGCTTTCTATGATGGAGATTCTGCAAGCTATTTGTTACCGAATACCTTTGACGGGGCTTTTGTTGGCGAATACCTGCGGCCGCAAAAAAATGACAGCAGCGGCACTAAGAATACTTTTAATAAATTACTGGCATCCTTTATGGACAGCAACTCCCAGTCTACACGTATTAGTATCAATATGGCAGATATCGGAACAGAAAAACTACCCGTTGTACTTGCTGATATAGAGAAAAAGGCCAATGAAATTTTTGACACTGCCAGGTATTATTTCCTTGAGCCGGACAGGAGGTTTTTTAAACTGGATACCATAAAAGATATTGACAATTCTTCAATTATCAGTATCGATACCACATTTACCAAATTTGATACTATCCCGCAATATAAGGTACAACTAACTGGTACGAGTATTACTTTTTTGGAAGGAAGCAGGTTTATTATCAATGGATTAAAAGAGAGTATTTTTTGGGCATTCCTGCTTATTTCCTTGTGTATGTTATATCTTTTCAGGTCTGTAAGGATATTAATATGTTCTTTATTGCCCAATGTGATACCATTGGTTATTACAGCAGGTGTGATGGGCTGGGCTGGTGTGCCGTTGAAACCCTCTACTGTTTTGGTATTTAGTGTGGCGTTAGGGATAGCAATAGATATCACCATTCGTTTCCTTGTTAATTATAAACAGGTATTGCCTCAATATAAAAATAATGTACTGGCTACCGTGAGCGCTACGATTAATAGTACCGGGTTGAGCATTGTATATACTTCGCTGGTACTCATAGCCGGGTTTGTTATTTTTTGCCTAAGTAGTTTTGGAGGTACCTTTGCCCTGGGATGGCTCACTTCCGTTACCTTACTTGTAGCTACTTTGACAAATCTTGTATTATTGCCGGTATTACTTTTATTGATAGCGCCATCAAAAGCAAAGGAACCAGCTATATAATGTTCTTTATTCAATCAAAAAGGCTCTGTAAAAAGAGCCTTTTTTTATCGAATTTATTTAAGTATTCCCTTTAGTTTTTCTTTTAGCTTTTCTCCTGTAAGTTCTGTAGCAATAATCTTTCCCTGCGGATCAATTAATACATTATAGGGTATGGCATCTACATTATATAAAGGCACGGCTGCATTATTCCAGAATTTAAGATCACTGATATGTGTCCATGAAAGTTTATCGGCATGGATTGCATTTAGCCAGGCTTGTTTATCCCTGTCGAGAGAGACGCCCAAAACTGTAAAATTCTTTTCTTTAAAAGTTTCGTAAGCAGCGACAACATTTGGGTTCTCCATTCTGCAGGGCTTACACCAACTGGCCCAGAAATCAATTAGGACATATTTGCCACGGAGGGTATTGAGCGAAAATATCCTGCCGCTGGTATCGGGTAAAACAATTTCGGGGGCAATGCTTCCTATATGAGGCCGTGATTTTTGATGCGCCAGTAGTTGTTTGAACTGCGCAACAATGCTGGCAATCATTTCATTTTTTGGGAAACGTGCGGAAAGCGATGTAACCGGTTTTTCTATTCCGGCTAGGTCCATATTATTGGTATGCCCGATTGCCAATACGGCAAGTATGGGGCTGGAAGTGGTGTCTATATAGCGGGTAATATATTTTTCATAAGTTGCTTTAGCATTATCCAGTTCCTTCCCTGTAGCCGCAATGATACTATCGCTAGCTTTCGCATTCCCGAATTGTTGTAGCGTGAGGTCTTTAACAGAGATGCTATGCTGCAGCGAATCTGTTGTGATAATAAACTGCTTCAGCAGCTTGTTGGCCGGGCTGCTAAAAGTGGGGCTACTTAATGTAAGGTTTTTTATATCTACTTCAAAATCAATTTTCGGTTCATCATTTATGAAAATGAAAGCCATATTTTCTTTTTCCAGCCGTAACCGGAAAAGGCCTGTTTGAAGAGCAGTAGCACCTGTAGAAAATTTACCGTTTTTCAAACTGGCAGTATCCAGTACTTCCGGTGGCCGCTCGCTAAAAAACAGTTCTTCCAGATAGATTTTCTGGTCTGCCGCATTTTTGATTTCGCCGGAAATAGTAAAATGATTATTGATTTTTTTAGAAGCGCATGAAATAAGCAATATTGTTAAACAGGCAAAAGATAATAGTCTTTTCATTTAACTGGTTTAAAATTTATTATAATGAGCTAATACGATTATATTTTTCCTACAATTGGTAGTGTAAAACTAAAATCAATATCGGGAATATTTTCGAAGAAGCCATCTTATTTTTCTAATTGTTCTTTATTAAATGGTTAAAAATAAGAAAGCACCTCCGGTTGACACCGGGGTGCTGCTTTGATAAAGTAAAACAAGCTATTTAAAAAAAAAGCTTCCTTTGTTATAGGTCGGCCGTCTTCAATTTCTTCGGTATCTTAACTTCAAAGTCCATTGCAGTACCGTTTCGCATTACTTTGATAGAGTAGGTATTCTTTCCTTCTTCCGGCTTGAGTTGTTCTCTGGCATCATCAGTATTATTGATTTTTTGCCCGCCGATCTCGGTAATGATATCATCTTTCTTTAAACCGGCTTTTTCAGCAGCAGATGCCGGTTCCACGTCAATCACTTTTACGTTGCCACCTTCTTCAGTATCTTGTATTTTGAGCCCGAGTTTTTTCTGCCTTGGCAGGAAATTCCCCAGGGGGAGGTCATCATCATTCAGACCGGGCACTTGTGGTAAAGGCGTACTGAACATTTTCATATCCGGCATTTTGAAAGTTTTTATATTCCCATCCGGGCCACTGAAGGAAAAAGCCATAGCCTTCTTCATTTTCTTTTCTCCTAAAGTAGCCTTTACGGATTTTTCTTTGCTGTTGCCTCTTTTATAATACACCTTAATTACATCTCCCGGTTTTTTGGAAGACACAAGGTCAAATAACGACTGTGGGTCAGCAATTTTTTCATTGTCAATTTTAGTGATAATATCATCTTCTTTCAGGCCGGCTTTTTCGGCTCCGCTTTCTTTAACTATTTCCATGATCTTTACGCCACCATCGGTTTTTTCTGTAGTAACTCCCAAAAAAGGCCTTGAGGTTTCCTTCCCATTAAGGCATTCGCCCATCATGTCGCTGTCTAAATTGATATTATCATCATTGTCAAAATCAAAGGCCATTGTTTTGTCCCCATTCTTAATGATCATCTTCCTTTTATTGATTGTGATCTGGTCATCTTTGAATTCGGAAAGCGGCTTCCCGTTAATCAGGACTTTCTCCCCATCAATTTCTACGGTAAGGTTCACCTGCTTGTCTCCGTTTTTCCGGATAATCACTTCCTGAGTTTCTTTATCTTTCCCTTTTTGTTGAGCTTCGTCTTCCTGTGCCCAAAGAAAACCGGGCAAACCAATAAAAGCTATTGCTGCTAATGTAATTGCTATTTTTTTCATAAAATCTGTTTTTGATGTACGAAGGTTTTAGTAGAACAAAAATAGATAAAATTTTTTATTTACGAAATCTTTCGCAGATGCAGGGAGGGCTTTAACAAATATTTGTGATAAAGTTGTTTGTGGCTTAGAGCAATGCTTTGACAGTATCGATAACGGTAGCCAGGCGGCTGGTATCCTGTCCGCCTGCTGTGGCCAGTGTTTTTTGCCCGCCACCGCCACCATGTATCATGTTGGCTATATTTTCCTTGATAATCTTACCGGCATCCAGCCCTTTTGCAGATACCAACGATGCTGATAATCCTACGGCTACGGCTGCTTTGCCTTCTATATCGGCACAAAGTACTATTGCGTGATCCTGCAAATGATTCTTAAGGTCGAAATAAAGTTTTTTCAGGGTATCGGCATTTGAAACTTCTACAATGCTGCCGATAAAAGAAATGGCATTTACAGTTTCCTGCTTTTTAAGCAGGTCGGCGGTAAGTGCGGCAACCTGCCTGGATTCCATATCTGCAATCTTTTTGGCGAGGCCAGCATTTTCGTTCTGAATGCTTTCTATTGCTTTGAGTAAATCTTTAGGATTCTTCAGTATTTCCCGGATATTGTTGATAGCTTGCAACTGGTTGTTGATATATTTTTCGGCAGATATGCCGCAAACGGCCTCCACTCTTCTTACTCCTGCAGCTACAGCGCTTTCATGTGTAAATTTAAATAAGCCCAGCTCGCCAGTATTGCCAACATGCGTACCGCCACAAAGCTCTATTGAATATGACGGGTCCATAATTACCACTCTCACTGTATCTCCGTATTTTTCACCAAACAAAGCCATTGCACCCAAATTAACAGCTTCGTCTTTGTTCATGCTTTTTATTACCACAGGGACATTCTGCCTGATTTTTTCATTTACTATGTTTTCAACTGCGGCGAGTTCTTCATCGGTTACTTTGGCAAAATGAGAGAAGTCGAAGCGTAATTGTTCTTCATTTACAAGGCTTCCTTTCTGCGCTACATGCGTGCCCAATACCTTGCGTAGAGCTGCATGCATAAGGTGTGTAACGCTGTGATGTACGGTTATGGCTTTTCTTCTCTGGGTATCTACCCTGGCGGTAATGTTGCCGGAAATATCTGCAGGTATTGAATCTGTAAAATGGATGATCAGGTCGTTTTCCTTTTTTGTATTGCTGATAGACAATTTTTCGCCAGAGGCTAGAATAAATATACCGGTATCGCCAACCTGCCCACCACTTTCCGCATAGAAAGGCGTCTGGTTCAGAACTAACTGGTAGGACGATTTGCCTTTAGCTGTTACTTTTCTGTAGCGTGTGACCTTTGCTGTGGATTCAAGAGCTTCGTAGCCTACAAAAGTATTGACGGCATTATCTATAAGCGTTACCCAGTCTTCCGTATCTAATGCAGTAGCGGCACGGCTGCGGTTTTTTTGTTGCTGCATTTCCTTTTCAAATCCATTTTCATCTACAGTAAGGTTGTTTTCTGTAGCTATCAGCCGGGTAAGGTCGATAGGGAAGCCATAGGTATCCAGCAATTCAAATGCATCGGCACCTCCGATAATGCCGGAGTTTTTTGCATTTTTGATAATATCTTCAATTTTTTTCAGCCCTTTATCGAGTGTTCTCAGAAAAGATTCTTCTTCTTCTTTCACCACTTTGCTTACAAAATCTGATTGTTGGTGCAGTTCAGGAAAAACATATTGAAACTGAGCAGCCAGCACAGGAATTAGTTGGTGCAGTAGCGGTTGTTTATAATCCAGGTAAGAAAAATAGTAACGAACGGCTCTGCGGAGGATTCTTCTGATGACGTACCCTGCACCGGTATTGGAAGGTAATTGCCCATCGGCAATTGTAAAACCGATAGCACGTACATGGTCTGCAATTACGCGGAAAGCGACAGCTTGTTTGCTGCTGCCAAAATCATATTGCTGCCCGGTTATTTTTTCCGTTACGCCAATTGTGTGGGTAAATACATCTGTATCGTAATTACTTTGTTTGTTTTGGATTACCCTTACCAGCCTTTCAA
>CAZKPH010000121.1:0-6984 GCA_964554605.1 uncultured Ferruginibacter sp. | reverse complement strand
GCAAACATTTTACCAGCAGCATCTATTCTTGCAACATTAACAGATGATGCCCTGAAAACGGCAATACTACCCGTGCTTTTTGTTTCAACATTTAAAACAGTATTCGTATTGGCCGTATTATAATTAGTAAGTGTTGCAGCTTTTCCTGTTGCGAACGAAGGTACCCACCCATAAAAAGCGCTACCTGTTCCGTCTACAGTAGACTCCACTCCATTCCCATTTTTGCCGGCATTAGCTGTTATGCCATTGCCATTCCCTTCAGTAATAGCTACCAAAGCAGGTCCGGACCCGGAAGCATTGGATGCATAAAACAATCCTCCATACCCGCCTGTACCAGACGAGAGCCCATAAACACCTGCTGTGCCGAAATTGGCAAATATTGAATTAACCTCTCCTTTTACTGCAGCCGATGTCCCATTTGTATTATCTACCTTGAAATTACCAGCAATTGCATTCCCTACCGTTGTAGCTGTTATAAGATCGGTTGTATTTGCTGTATTATAGTTGTTGAACCTGGCAGCACGGCCTGTACTATATGTAGGTATCCAGGCATACAGTGCATTTCCGGTTCCATCTACACTTGTATTAACACCTGCTCCGCTTATTGCATTTGCGTTAACAGCATTTCCATTTCCATCGGTAATAGCATTTACTGCAGACCCATTACCGGAAGCGTTTGATGCATAAAATAACCCGGCAACGCCACCTGTACCGGAAGAAACACCAAATATGCCTGCCGCTCCGAAATTGGCATATATAGTCTTTACTTCTCCCCGCACAGCAGCAGCAACGCTATTGGTATTATTGACCAGGAATGAAGAAGCATTACCTTGTGTATTATCAGGGATATTCCCATTGCCATTTGTCTCCACTTCAAAAGCATTTGATAAATTAGTGGCAAGCGAATTTTCAAACCTTCCGGCACGCCCCATACTACCGGAAATGCCTATTTGTCCATAAACTCCTATTGCCGATCCTGTCGTATTGGTAGCCACAAAACCCCTTACCCCATAGCCGCCACCATCATTCCGGCCTACAACAGCACCGGCAATATCACTGGTGGTACGGCCAACAATTGCTTCTCCGGCCCCATTGTTATCCCCAACTACGCCCGCAGATGTCTGAGCATTCGTAATGCCATGAAGGCCAAAACCTGTACCTGTGGAAGCCATTACACCTTCACCAGTCCCTGTTGTGCTTACATTTATGACTGTTCCGTTACCAACGGTTGACGACACCAAAACATTATTATTATTGGCATTATTTAAAATAGCCAGATTTGCTGACACCCCCGTAGTACTATAAGCATTTAAGGCGGTACCAGACGAACTATTAGCATATACACCTGTACCGGATGTAGAAGAACCATATACGCCTATTCCGGAGGCGGCAGATCCATATACGCCCCAACCACTGCCACCATGACTGCCCCATACGCCAATACCTAACCCTCCTGTTCCATTGTTGACACCACGCAGGGCAGTAGAAAAGCCACCCGGGCTTGCGGAACTTACAGTTCCCTTAATGGCTACAGCGTTTGCATCCGTACTGGATGTTAAACCCTGTATAGCTCCATCTACACCTGTAGCAGAGGTATTGGTTAATTGAAATAACGGCCCGGCCGCCGATTGAGATTTAATGAATGGCAATACCAGGTCTGTTGCTACACCTGAAACCGGCGACCATGCAGAACCGGTATACCAATATAAACCGGGAGTATTGTCGGTCTGATAAACCAACAGCCCCGTTGCAGGGCTTGCGATAGCATTTCGCTGTGCAAGTGTCATTCGTGGTGTGAGCAACCCTTTTGTTGTACTTACCAGGTCCAATACCGAACTGGCATCTGGCGCCCCTGCAGCTCCTATTCTCACCTGAGCCTGTGAGCAAAATGAGAACAGGAAAACCAGAAGTGTAAGAAATGTGTTTCGTTTCATATTGCTTTGTTTGAAAAATTTACAATGTAATTATGATTTCATAAGATATGGAAGTAGTTCTCGTACAGAGTACCGATTATAAAATACTCTTTATGTAGAATAGTTGGAAATGATGCTGTTTGGTTCCCAAATATAGTTTTTTTTACATAATCAGGAAAATACTTCATAATATCTTAATAGAACGATTATACGAATGCCGGAATACCGGAACAACTGAAGATTGCCATACGCATCTTTGTATTTTTTTTTATTAGTTTTACAATCCAAAACAAAAACAAACCAATATGATACGTCATGCAACCGCCATTTGGAATGGCTCTGGCAAAGAAGGTAACGGGCACCTTACTACACAAAGCACTACACTCAATAAAACACAATATTCTTTTCTATCCCGTTTCGAAAGCGGCGTAGGAACAAATCCGGAAGAACTGGTAGCTGCAGCTCACGCAGGATGCTTTGTTATGAAACTTAGTTTCGTATTAGGCGCTGCCGGATTTACACCCGAAAGTTTGGAAACAAAATGTGAAATAACTTTTGCAGACGGTGTTGTTTCCAGATCTCACTTAATCCTGAAAGCAAAAGTACCAGGTATAGGCCAGGCAAAGTTCCTTGAATGCGTTAAGGATGCAGAGCAGAATTGCCCTATTTCCCAACTATTGGGCAAGGGACTTACAATTACCAGCGAAGCAACTTTGGCTTAAATACTTATTATAAAAGGGCTGACATAATAAGGCAGCTCTTTTTATAAATTAAAAAGTACACTCGCCAGATAATTCCTGCCTGGTTCGGGATAGCCCTCCGCTAAAGAATAGTTAGCATCAAATATATTATTTACACCTGCTTCAACGGAAAAACATTTATAAATCGCATACTGTATTCTACCGTTAAAAGTAGCAAATGAACCGGCCGTTGTTCCATAACTCGTACTGTACCTGGCAGTATTATATTCAGCGTTCAAAACCATATTTATTTTTTTAGCCGCAGTATATTGCAGGAATGCAAATAATTTATGTTCCGGCACGTCCGTAAACTTTATTTTGTTGTTAGAAAGATTATTGCGCCTTATGAATGTATAATTTAGCCCCAGATTAATTTTAGGAACCATTCTATATTCTATGGAAGCTTCTGCTCCAAAAAATTCCGATTCTCCGGTATTCTGCTGTTGCGACAACCATTTGTGCGTTGTTGTATCAAAAGTTACATTATTCACCATTTGAATCGTATTGTTAATATGCGAATAAAAAACATCAGCATAAAGCGATATTTTTCTCCCCAATATATCCTTGTAGCCAAGCTGGTAATTCAATGCATTTTCGGCAATAAGCCCCGGATTGGGTATTGCCGTGCCCATTCTGAAAGAGTAACGGTCTTTCATTGTAGCAAAGCGGGTTTTGCGGGCTACGGAAAAGTCCAGTACCCTGTCACGGGAAAAAATATATACTAAACCTCCCTGCAGGTTCCATGCCGTATTATTGTTATCGTCATAATTGAATATTTTATGTGTTGTGCTATTATAACCTTCTGCACTCAGGCTGTTCCGTAACATAATACCGGCCCCTGTCATAAAATTCAAATGAGATGTTAGACGGTAATTATCTTCTGCAGCCAGGTAGGCATTATTATCTGCCATCTTACGAACTGGCTCCCCTGCGTTATGTTCCCTGTGTACATCTTCTTTGAATTGCAGCACTATACTTAACGTATTGCCTTTGAAGGAAGTATTAGTATATGTTGCGTTAGCACCCAAACTGTAATCATCGTAGATACTCTTAAAGGCATAAGGCTTACTGATCATTGTATATGTAGCATTATCATAGCTGTACAGTTTATTCTTAAACTGGTCGTAATAAATTCTTGTTTCTATGGAGTTATACCGCCCGATACGGTTATGCGCTATCAGGTAAACCGTTTGCTTATCCCAATTAGGCCATCTCCAGTAGCGAGGGCTTTTGTATAAGGAATTCAGCGTATCCGTTCCGGTATATACAGGTGTCCCTTTTACTCCGTGCTGGTAAACATACCCAATTACATACTCCTGCCCTTTTCCGGGAGCGTAACCGATTTTTCCGCTCAATCTCGTATCAGTACTGTATGAGTTATCTCTCCTGTTACCGTCTTCATTTTTCATGGAATGAAAAGATGCAGACATGGGGAAATAATCCCTGCTCAACCCGGATGCAGAAAACTGCCAGTAATATTTTCGACTGTTGGATCCCAGGCTTATACCCGTTTTAGTGCCACCGCTCAACCATCCTGTAATAGCATTCAGTTCCATTTTTTTTACAGGTTTGCGGGAAACAAGATTAATAGCCCCCCCCAGTGCATTCGGGCCGTACAAAACCGACGAATACCCTTTTGCCAACTGCACTTCTGCAATATCAAAAACAGTAAACCTGCCGAGATCGACATACCCGTCATAAGGCACATACTCGGGTATACCGTCCATGTATACAGGCACCTGCCTGAGATCAAACCCCCTGACATAAACACCCGATTCATTTCGAGCCCCCACCGCCGATAATGTAATCCCAGGCAACAAGGCCAGAGAATGGGAAACATCCAACTTGTTGAAGACGGCATTCTCCCCGGCGCTAACGGTTGTAGTAAAAGGCTCGGAGCGGTAGCCTTTTACCTTTACTTCACCAAGCGTAAATACATGCTGCGCTGTATCGCCTGATGCTTGCGATACCAGATCGTTATTCTTAAAAAGGAATAACGATAAAAATAATAGTGTTGATCTTCTCATTCAATTGATTTTGGTTAATGAAATAATTCCGGCAAACTTTTTATTCTTCTTTGGCAAAGCGGATTACGAATTCTTTCACGCTCCATATCCAGCGTGCCTGGCGTTTTTCTTCAGAGGGAACAATGATACGGTATGGGCCTTTCGCCGGTGGAAGCGGTTTCCCATCAGCTATATCAGCTAAAAGAATAAGATTATCGGAATAAGCGGTATCTATTTCGGCCAAAGAAAATAATACCTGGTAATTGTCCGTAGAACGTACCAGTAAACACTTTACCAGGTTATCCCTATGAAATTCGGGTTTTAGTACTCCTGCCATTTTTAAAACTTCTGATACCAACACTCCCGAATATATATGTATTTCCCCATCCATACTCCTGGCCTTAATTTCCACTCTTTTCATCGCAGATAATTGCTTCTGAGTAAAAGTTATTTTACCAGCAGGTATATCCCCTTTTATATTAAGTACATAAGATGTATCTCCCTGAGCTTGTGCCAATAAAGGCTGCATTGCTAAAAATGATACAATAAGTAGGATTGTATACCTCATATTAGTTTAGTTTTACTTATTAAGTTGTACAGGATGAGGATTCGAAAAACGCTTATCCCCGACAAAAGAAATATCTGTAAGCATATTAAGGAAACATACCAGGTTGTTCTGTTCTTTGAGCGTGAGCGCCAGGTTACTTCCCCCTGCCATGTTGGACGTTTCCTGTAAAATGGGACTCAGCAAGTCATTCCGCACAAGATGCTCATTATAATGTGATACCACTTCATTCAATGCCTTAAAACGTCCGTCATGCATATACGGTGCAGTAAGAGCAATATTCCGTAATGTAGGTACGCGGAACCGCCCCCTGTCCATGGGGTCACCGGTAACAAGTTGCCTCCCGGCATCTTTGGGCAGGGCATCCAGGCCATTGTTATGATATAATTCTATAAATGTCTTTACGGTACCGTGGCACCTGGCACATCCGGCGCCCCGAATACCCTTTCCCGGAACAGGATTATTAAAAAAAAGCTGCATCCCATCCAGTTCATCTGGCGTAGGCATATATTCTCCCCGTAAATACCGGTCATATTTCGAATTAGCAGAAATCAGTGTGCGTTCAAACTGTGCCAATGCTTTTACAATACGATCTCCCGTTACAGAGTCATTTCCGTAAACTATTTTAAATATCTGAGGATATAGCTTTGTCGCAGTCAATTTCCTGGCGCACTCATCCAGCGACTGGTTCATTTCCTTCGGATTAGTGATTGGGAATACAGCCTGTGCTTCCAGCCCCCTGGCACGGCCATCCCAGAAAAAGTCTCTTACCCACAACATATTGGCAATTGACATAGAGTTCCTGTCGGTAAGCCTGTCATTTACGCCATGGCTGAAAGCTTTATTATCAGCAAAAGCGAATTCCTGCCTGTGGCAACTGGCACAGGATATTGTATTATCCGAAGAAAGCCTTGTTTCGTAAAAAAGCATCCTACCCAAGAAAACTCCTTCCTTTGTCAGCGGGTTATCATCCGGCAAGTAGACCCTTCCACCGAAATTTTCCGGGTATTTTAATGGGTATGGGCCGGTTTCTATTACAGGGTCGCCGGGGCCGGTACGTGCAGATACAAACCCCAGCAGCAATCCTAATGACGCTGCAAGCATCCATATCCGGTATTTTGTACAAAAATTATTCATAAAAAAATACGTTATTCCTTGCAAGGAATAACGATAATTAAAAAAAATGTTTATTCAGAATACAAACTTTTTCGCTTCTTTTTCCAATAGCTTCTGGAACTTATCATTGAAAGCATGAAATAGTTTAATAACTTTTTTTCCTCTTTCAGTAACCACAGCATTACCTCCACCTTTTCCCCCACGATGTGAAAGCACCAGTGGTGTTTTTGCTTTTGTATTCACATCATCTATTAGTTGCCATGCCTGCCGGTAGGACATTTTCATATCGGCAGCCGCCTTCCGTATCGATCCGAATTTTATAATCTTTTCCATCAATTCAATTCGGCCTTTACCCACCAGTTTACCCTGGCTTGTTTCTATCCATATCCTCCCATCGGCTTTGATACCGGCAAATGGCATCTTAGCAGGCGCATCATTCTTTTTTCTGGCAGACATCAATATTATTTTATTAAAAAGTACTCCCCGGGCGGCACATCATCAGTTATATTGCAGATCAGCAGTAGTTTTCACTCAATTGCAATATAATACTATTTTTGCAAGAACAAGCATTAGTAATAAAAAAGCCGCAACGAACTTCATTGCGGCCTATTGTCCAACTTTCGTCAAACACGTTTTATTTTACT
>CAZKPH010000120.1:0-6985 GCA_964554605.1 uncultured Ferruginibacter sp. | reverse complement strand
TCGGTAAATATTGTATTTAAATATGATTATGCCAAAACAACAGTAGTTTTTGCTGATGCGTTGGCAGGAGTTATCCCCGGCGAATTCATTAATACATCATCTGTCGAACAGATACTTGAAATGATTCATGGCGATATTTCCGGAACTACCGTTAGGTCGGATTTTATATATCAGCAAAATATTCATGTAGTCTATGGCGTACAACATAAGGTCGAAAATGTATTGAATGCTGTTTTTTCTGTTTATAACCAGAAGCATCTTTTCTCTCTCTTACCTGATTTTATTGATAGCGAAGTAAATGAAATGCATTGTATTTTCAGGGTAAACGCATTGACGGTAATGTTTACAAAGGGAGGTCAGATACAGTTGTTGCAAAACTTTTCGTATAAAACTCCGGAAGATGTTGTTTATTATTTATTGCAGATATGCCAGTCGTACGGAGTACTTATAAGTGATCTGCGGTTGGTTTTATACGGTATGATAGAGAGTTCGTCTTTACTCTATAAAGAAATAGAAAAATATTTTCTTCATATGATCTTCAGTAATATGCCTGTAGCTGTAAATGAATTCCCTGAAGAATTGAAAAAATATTCGGGACACTATTTTGCACATTTGTTTTTGACTGCAACATGCGTATAATTTCCGGTAAATATGGTGGAAGAAAGATTATTCCTCCTGCAAGCATGCCCCATACCAGGCCGACAACTGATATTGCTAAAGAAGGTTTATTTAATATAATACAAAATAACCTGGATATTGAAGGGCTGAAAACATTGGACCTGTTCGGTGGTACGGGCTGTATTAGTTACGAAATGGCAAGCCGTGGCGCTCATAGCCTTACTATTGTAGAAAAGGACCAGGTTATGTATGATTTTATAAAAAATACAGCGGCGCTGCTGAAAATAGATAATTGTACAATAATCCGTTCAGATGTTTTTAAATTTATTGATGTCTGCCGTGAAAAATTCAATTTCATTTTTGCTGGTCCTCCGTATGCGCTCACAACAATTGATGATCTTCCCATAAGGATTTTTGATAAAATGCTGCTCGAACCAGGAGGATGGTTTGTTTTGGAACACACACCGAGGAATAATTATAAAAATTTCCCTTATTATAAGGCAGAACGCAATTACGGTACTACAATCTTTTCTATCTTTATTGCCTGATGTTTAAGAGCAAAATTCGTAGTTTTTACCGGGAAAAAAGGCAAGCATTAGAAAAAACAGAGGTTCTAAAACTATCTGACCTGATGCTTATCCTTTTCCAACAAACCGGAATAGATATCCCGGCAACGATTATGACATATGCGGCAATGGAGGAAAGAAATGAATTTGACCCAGGTATAATCACGGATTATTGCCAGTTCGTAAATCCGGTTGTAAGGCTGGCCTATCCGGTAATGGAGTATGGACGGGATAATACTAATATATCCGCATTTGTGGTAAATAAGGATACCGGATTTGTACAAAATAAATGGGGGATAGCAGAACCTGTCAATGGAACATTGATCTGCGAAGAAGATATCGAGATGGTGATAACTCCCCTGCTGGCTTTTGATAGGGAAGGGAACAGGGTAGGATATGGTAAAGGGTATTACGATCGTTTTCTTTCACGTTGCAAAAGTAATTGCCTTAAAATCGGCTTTAGCTATTTTGAACCCCTTGACCGGATAGACGATGCAGATTCCTTTGATATAAAACTGGATTTATGTGTCACACCTGAAAGAATTTATTATTTCACTAATTAAAAATCAATCGATTGCTAAGAAGTTTCCGATACTTGCTACTGCCTTTTTCCTTGCTATACAGTATTGTATTATGGATAAGGAACTGGATGTTCGATAAAAATTATATCCGTTCCGCCTCGTTCAATTTCCCAATAATCTGTATAGGCAACCTTGCTGTAGGTGGTACAGGGAAAACACCAATGGTGGAATACCTTATAAATATTTTTAGAAATAAATACGAGTTGGCAATCCTTAGCAGAGGGTATGGAAGAAAAACAAAAGGGTTCGGAATTGCAGATGATACTACAACTGCACTTGAAATTGGCGATGAACCAATGCAGTTCCACCTGAAATACCCAGGGCTTACCATAGCAGTAGGAGAAGAAAGGCTGGTCGCTATTCCACAATTATTACACGAGATGCCTGGCACACAGGTTATTATATTAGATGATGCCTTTCAGCATCGGTATATCAGGGCCGGTCTTAATATATTGCTAACGGATTATACGAATCTATATACAAGAGATTTTGTTTTGCCAGGTGGCGATCTGAGAGATGTAAAATTCAGTGCAAGGCGGGCAGATATAATATTGGTAACGAAATGTCCCATAGATATGGGCTTACAGGAAAAAAGTCAGATTATCAAAGAGTTAAAACCAAAAGTACATCAGAAAGTATTTTTTACAGCTATACACTATGGAGAACCTTACCATTTGCTAAACAAAAATTTAACTCGGGCTATTACTTCAGAGGCTGATATACTGTTAGTATGCGGCATTGCCAATCCACGACGTTTAAAAGAACACCTTACGGAAAATGTTCGTTCGTATGACATGCTACGGTATGCAGACCACCATATATTTGACACTGATGACCTGGCTGATATCCTTAAGCAGTTTAACAAATTAAAATCCGACAATAAATTTATTTTAACTACGGAAAAAGACGCTGTGCGTTTACAAAAATTTGAAAACGAATTACAGGGGCAGCCTATTTACGTAATACCAATCAGTCATTCTTTTTTATTTGATTCGGCAGATCATTTTCAGGAAATAATAAACTCTTTCATTGAATCTTTTCCAAAATCAGAAGTAAATATCTAATAGGGCAACTATAACTGTCTGCCTATTGTAAATGTAAATCAATAACTTGACAGGCAGAAACTTGCCTTCACAATAAATTAATCAGAACATGAAAAATGCCTATAATTAATATTATGTTAAATGAAAGAAAAGCAATTTGATTTTCTTCCCTATAATATAATTTTGGGCGTAAGTTAATTTTAGGCCAATCGCTTTCAGCCTACTTTGGAAAATTCTGAAGGAAACTTCATTCTCTCGCTAATTACATTCCCTATCGTCGGAGGCAGGTATGCAGGGATTATAAATATGGTATGATATTTGTTAATATAAAGTAAATCTTAATATCGCTTGAATGCTTATTCGATATTCTTGCCGCCTCTAACAAGGCGGTTTTTTTTTACCTTACTCTTTTGAAGGGTTATTTAATTTTTGCTATCTGGGACTGGCATTTTTTTGCTTTCTGCGTCTCTCCCAGAAACGTATAATTGCCTGCAAGGCAGATAAGGGCATCTTTTTTTACATCAGCATTATGGGTATCTGCCATATTGCATACTTCCTTTAAAAGGCCATTTGAAGATTCAATGAACTGCAGTATACTGCGTCTGGAATCTCTCACAAGTTTCTCGTCATCAGCATTGGACTTTATAAGTTTTTGTAAATCAACCGCCTGATTTATATAAAATTTAGCATAAAGAAGCTTAACTCGAAGATTAGAAGGATTAAATTTTGAGGCTATCGTTAGTTCTCTCTCCAATATGGTGGTCCAGATTTCCTTTCCCTCTACCATATTAGAATCTGAATTATAAAGATAATTGAATATATCCTGCATGTATGTAAATCGCAATTCAGGATTACTCAAACCGCGTTTAAATAAGCCCTGGTATAATGTTAATATCAGGGAATATTTTTTCTGTTCCCTTAGCCAATCTGAATAATTAATATCGAAATAAGAAGATCCAGGGTATTTGTAATCACTTAAAGCTGTGTATTTTGCCAGGTATTCACCTTTATTCAGTGTCCTGAAATGATATACAAGCCATTGATAAAGAGGCTCAAAATCCGAATGTAATTGTGTATGGACAATACCACTATCCACAATAAGCCTGCACAGTTCTTCCGCAGCATCTTCTTTTCCGGAATTGATTGCTGCTTTTGCCGAATAATACAAATTTATCGTATCAATTTTCGAGCCACCCCAT
The DNA here is from genome assembly GCA_964554605.1 of uncultured Ferruginibacter sp. Classification (GTDB taxonomy): domain Bacteria; phylum Bacteroidota; class Bacteroidia; order Chitinophagales; family Chitinophagaceae; genus Ferruginibacter. The sequence continues at coordinate 2,978 of CAZKPH010000120.1, read as the reverse complement.
TTCTGTGCATACATATATGATCCGATCAAGGCAGCTTTTTGAAAAAGTTCCAGCGCTTCACTATACCCATCGGATGATTTTCTGTCCGAGGCGGCATTAAAATGTGTAACTCCTTCATTTGTATATCCGTTATATAAATTCTTGACAAGATCAAAACCTGACTTCTTTAGTTCAAAAACTACCTGCTCCTTATTAAGGTTCATTGCTGTTTTGATACTGTTAAAAGATTCCATTCTTCCATCGGCAGAAAGGTCTTTATATACGGGGTCGGAACTAAGCTGATAGTATATATCAGCCTTCGCAAGCCATCCGGCAACGTCTTCCGGTTGCAAAAGTAAATAATTATCAATCGCTTCCCGTGCCCTTGGGAGATCATTTTGCACAAGAAAAGCCCTGATGGAATCAACTGGGTTTTGGCCGTTTACAAATAATGTGGTTATACCTTGCAGTAAAATGAAAATAATTAATATTTTATTGCCGGTAGATCGCATCATTTATTCATTTTCATTATTTTCTGAATTTGCATGACTGTTATTTCCATCATTTTCGGGATCTTTGGATTCTCCAATTTCATCTGTATTATCCTCATCATCATTTTCGTCAAGCTTTGTGATAGCGGCTATTTCGTCTCCATCATCTACCCTTATTAGTTTTACACCTTGTGTAGCTCTACCCTGTTCGCTTATGCCCGCCACACTCATGCGGATAGTAATACCACTTACACATGTGATCATGAGGTCTTCCTTTTCTATTACATCCAATAATCCTACCAAAGATCCAGTCTTTTCCGTAACGTTTATTGTCTTTACGCCTTTACCCCCACGATTTGTAATTCGGTAATTAGGCTCGCCGGTCTCAGGATCATCCATATAAGTACGTTTACCATATCCTTTTTCACTTACCACAAGGATCGTCTTGGACTTATCTTCACGGTTAATACAAATCATACCAACAACCTGATCGTTATTGTCGTCCACTTCAATTCCATTTACCCCGATGCTGCCTCGCCCTGTAGACCTCACTTTTTCTTCGGGAAAACGTATTGCCCTGCCACTTTTCACCGCTAACATAATTTCGCAATTGCCATCGGTAAGCCGGGCTTCGTGCAATTGGTCTCCCTCCAGGATAGTAATGGCATTGATACCGGTTTGCCTTGGCCTGCTGAAATCTTTAAGGTCTGTTTTTTTGATAATACCTTTCTTTGTGCAGAGTACAATATAATGCCCGCTGATAAATTCTTCATCATCCAGGTTTTTGACATCTATAATGGCTCTCACTTTGTCATCCTGTGCTATTTGAATAAGATTCTGGATTGCTCTTCCTTTACTTGTCTTATCGCCTTCTGGTATCTGGTAAACCGGTAACCAGTAGCATCGGCCCTTTTCGGTAAAAAATAACAAAGTATGGTGTGTGGAAGCCACAAATAAGTGTTCTATATAGTCCTCTTCCCGTGTACTGCTTCCCTTTGCGCCTCTACCGCCTCTTTTTTGCTGGCGATATTCGCTGGCGGAAGTCCTTTTTATATAGCCGAGATGCGAAATAGTAACGACAACATTATCTTCTTCAATAAGATCAAGCATTTTTATTTCATCGTCTACATAAATAATTTCTGATTTTCTTTCATCGCCAAATTTCGCTTTTACTTCAATCAGTTCGTTCTTAATGATTTCAAAACGAAGTGCAGCATTCCCCAGTATCTCTTTCAAACGTTCAATGAGTTTTATAATTTCGGCATGTTCTTCACGTATTTTATCGATTTCCATACCGGTAAGGCGTTGCAGGCGAAGTTCCAGTACAGCTTTTGCCTGTATTTCAGTCATACCGAAATTTGAGATCAGTCCTTCCTGCGCAATTGCCGGGGTTGCAGATTCCCGTATAAGTTTAATTACGGCATCAAGGTTATCCAAGGCTATAATATATCCTTCCAGGATATGGGCCCTTTCTTCAGCTTTTTTTAATTCATATTTTGTCCTGCGTACAACAACTTCATGGCGAAAATCTACGAATTCGGCAATAAGGTCTTTCAGGTTTAATAATTTGGGCCGGCCTCTTACCAGGGCCACGTTATTAATACCGTATGATGTTTGTAATTCTGTGAGTTTATAAAGTTGATTTATAACAACCTGTGCAACTGCATCTTTTTTAAGTTCAACAACAATACGTGTGCCCTCCTTGTTATTACTCTCATTATTTACATCTGCAATTCCTTCTATAGCCCTGTCATTAATAAGATCACCAATTTTTTGGGTAAGAGTATCCCTGTTTACCTGGTAAGGTACTTCTGTAATGATAATCTTATCTCGCCCTTTACTATCAGTTTCAATATTAGTTTTGCCTCTAATCACTACCCGGCCACGCCCTGTATGGAATGCCTGGCGAATACCTTCAAACCCATAAATAATACCACCAGTAGGAAAATCCGGGGCTTTGACATATTTAATCAGTTCTTCAATAGTAATATCGCGGTTATCAACAAATGCAATACAGCCGTCCACAACTTCGGATAGGTTATGCGGCATCATATTGGTAGCCATACCTACTGCAATACCGCTGGCGCCATTAAGTAATAACTGTGGTAAGCGTGTAGGCAATACAGTAGGTTCCTGCAACGAATCATCAAAATTCAATTGAAAATCTACGGTTTCTTTTTCAATGTCATCCAGCATTGCTTCAGCAAATCGTTGCATACGTACTTCGGTATAACGCATAGCAGCCGGAGGGTCTCCATCCTGGCTACCGAAGTTACCTTGCCCGTCTACAAGCATATACCGCATACTCCATTCCTGAGCCATGCGAACCATTGTATCATAAATAGAAGCATCTCCATGTGGATGATATTTACCCATTACTTCACCCACGATACGAGCTGATTTTTTGTAGGGCTTGTTACTGTTGTTCCCAAGTTCGCTCATTCCGTATAATACTCTTCTGTGTACAGGTTTTAATCCGTCTCTCACATCCGGAAGGGCTCTTCCTAC
>CAZKPH010000119.1:0-7047 GCA_964554605.1 uncultured Ferruginibacter sp. | reverse complement strand
CAATTTTTACAAATTAACTAAATACTTGCCAAACTTGTTAATAATGCCGATAAAATCATCATGCCATCTACAATGAAATAGTAAAACAGGTAACTTCTTTTTTTCCAGGATAATAAATATATGACGGCCGTGGCTATACCGGTGACATATAACGCAAACGAGAGTACCGGCCCGTAACTCCGACCTAGCATGTATACAGAAAGAAAATATAAAAGAAAGGAAATCAGTACAAGTATATACAATCCCTTGTCTCCGGTGAATGTTGCCAGGCTTTGCCTTCCCAAACGTTTGTCATTTTCCACATCTTTCTTATCAAAGATGATACACAATATAAAAATGAAAAAGAAACGGCAAAAGAACAAGTACCATTCGTTACCTGACATTACAAGAATAGATTTTTGCAACGGGATAAGCACTGTAATATGTGTCCAGGTGAAAGCAAGTAGTACCGTTTTGAATACGTCTATGTGCCTAAGAAAATTTCTCTTATTATGCAACAGCACCGGCAAGGAATACAAAACCAGAAGGGAAAACGTAATGGCGATGTTATACAAAACAAGATGAAGCCTCATTAGTAAAAAGGCCATCCCAACAACAGAAGCCAGCACAATAATGAAATGGCCTTTTTGCCGCAACAGAAAATGCCTGAAATTATTCCACCCTACCGAAGAAAAGTAGTATTTGCTAGCTATCCAATAGCTATTGTACGCACAAGTGGTAGCAAGAAAAATGAATACCAGTAAGGAAATATTTATACTATGCCCCAGTATATGCCAGGATTGCAGGCTCATAGCCGCAGCACATACTGCCACAAATAGAGAATAAGAAATAAATAACCGAAAAAAAATTTTCAGCATTTTATTATTTTACAATTACGATCGTCCCTGTATTAACAGTATCGCTCTTATGCCCGGCTTTATCCCGCAACATAAAACGAAATACACATGTATCGTTGTGCCCGCATTGTGGTGTCTGAAGCGTAAAATACCCCGGCACACTTACGCCGTTTGCAAAAGAAAGCCAGAGAGTCCCATCCATCATACGTGTAACCGGTAAAACAGGAACAGGGTACATTTCTTTTTCCTGGCTGTTTGTACACGATGGAACAACTTTTTCAACATATACAGAATCAACATCCCCTTCTTTATCGGTAAAATTGAACTCAAAGGTGATAACTTCGTTCGGATTCAATACCGTAGTATTCACAGACTTATAAGTAAGCCTGGGAGTAGAAGAAAATTTATCTTTATTGCATGCAGTAAAGAGTACCCCGGCCATTGCTATTATGAACAAGTAACGCATCTTTGTGTTTTATTTATTCAAATTTAATGATTGATATTGAATACAACAGATAATAATAGTAACACTTATTCTAAAATTTTTGAAACAAACCCCATTTCATTTGAAGAAACAGCCTTAGAAATCTTCCGGTACCAGTATGCTAATAATGGCCTTTACCGGCAATTCTGCCAACGTTTGTCTTTAATACCCGGGAATATCAAGGCCCTGTTTCAAATCCCTTTCCTACCTATTGGTTTCTTTAAAACACATAAAATTGCCACAGGGGATTTTGAACCTGAAGCGGTCTTTGAGAGTAGTGGCACGACACAAACTATCAACAGTAAGCATTATGTAAAAGACCTTGCTCTTTATAACAAAAGCTTCACCAGAACTTTCTCCCTCTTTTATGGTAATCCGGCCGAGTGGTGTATCCTGGCATTACTTCCTTCTTACTTGGAGCGAGGGCACTCTTCATTGGTAGCAATGGCAAGTGAACTGATAAAAATGAGCAGGCACCCGGAAAGTGGTTTCTACCTTTACGATTTTGATAAATTAAATTCCACCCTGCAGGAGTTGGAAAGAAAGAATACCAGAACCCTTTTGTTGGGAGTTACCTTTGCATTGCTGGATTTTGCAGAGAAATCCCATCTTAACCTGCGGCATACAACCATAATGGAGACCGGAGGCATGAAGGGGAGAAGGGAAGAACTTACAAGAGAGGAAGTCCATGCAATCCTATGCGACAGGCTGGGAGTAACGACTGTCCATTCGGAATATGGCATGACAGAATTAATGAGCCAGGCATATTCCTACAAAGACGGCATTTTTGTATCCCCTCCCTGGATGCGTGTACTCATACGGGAAGAAGATGACCCGTTGACAGTAAATACTTCATTTTCCGACAGGGCTATAAGCGGCGCTGTTAATATCATTGACCTTGCAAATATTCATTCCTGTGCATTCATAGCTACAGACGATGCTGGAAAACTTTATCCTGATGGAAGTTTTACAATATCCGGAAGGCTCGACAATAGTGATATACGAGGATGCAGTTTACTAAGCCTGTAAGTAAAATTGTTTATTCGGCGAGAAGCTCTTCAATACTTTTTAACAATTCTTTCCCTTCAGGATCAACGCTTACAACCCGCCCTGCCCTATCCAGCAAAAAAGTAGCCGGTATTGCATTAACATTATATCTTGCTGCCACGCGGGAGTACCATCCGTCTTTATCATTTACCTGTAAATAGGTTATCTTATCGTGCTTTATTGCCTTTAGCCAGGAATTTTTTTTGTCATCCAACGATACACCTAATACTATAAACCCCTTGTCTTTATATTTTTTATATAATTTCACAATACCCGGTATGGAAGCCCTGCAGGGGCCACACCAACTAGCCCAAAAATCTATCAATACAACCTTACCCCGCAGCGATGATAAATTTATCATCTGCCCGTTTGCATCCGGCAATGTTATTTCAGGCGCCTGCTCTCCAAGGTTTACCTGGGATATAGCGGAATGAAAAAACAGAAAGAAAAGCAATGACAATACCCCGATCTTCATGTATCCTTATTTATTTATAAAGAATGTAAGTTATAATAAAAAGTAAAAATCCGGAACCTCCTACAAACATATCATTATAAACATTTTCCGGATTCCTACTTTTTAACCTATATCAACTTAAACCTAAAGCCGGCATAAAACATCCTTCCCGATACCGGCCCCCAGATAAGTGAAGCATCAAAATTGGGCCCAAACGGATGCTCCTGTGATAATATTACCCTGCTTTGATAATAATTTAACAGATTTTCTCCTCCTAAATAAACATCCATTGGATGCTTTTTAAATACGGTACGGGATAGTTGTGCATTCATAAGCATATAGCCTGGAGATTTTTCGGGCATACTATATGCCGTAGGTAATTGCCCGGCACCGGGGATACGTTTTGTTCCTGTATAACTGGCTGTATAATCCAGCTTAAATTTGTAAAAACTGTAGCCCAGATTGACAAAAGCCCTGTTGGCAGGCACTAACGGGCGTTGTAACAATTTTCCCCCATAGGTAGCCTTTACATCATAAAACCGATAGGCAAGCCTGGCATCAAAAAATTTAAACGGCGTAAAGCTCAATTCTGCCTGGAGGCTATTGGAGTACGACTTGCCCTGCAGATTATAAAATTTAATATAGGCAGGGTTTTCCATATCTACAACTACCTGTTGCTGAAAATCCGTCCGGAAGAAATCAATTCCCAAGGTCGCATCTTTCCCCAACCAACGAATTTTTTGATCTAACCCAATACCCTTATTCCATGCTATTTCAGGCAACAAGCCGTAAGCATTGCCACCAGATGCCCCGATAATACTCACCTGCCTTGCACTTACAAACACCGCCATATTCTCGGCAAAAATATTAGCTGTGCGTTGCCCGCGCCCAACACTCAACCTTACTGTAGTACCTTTTACCGGTTCATAACGGATATGTAATCTTGGAGTAGCAAACCAGCCGTAAAGATTATTATTGTCTATACGGATACCAGCCACTACATTCAATTTGGTAAGATAACTATAGGTGTATTCGCCAAAAATACCGGGCACAATCTCGGTACGGCGATAAAGGTTATCTTTAAACCCTTCATTATACTTATCATAGTTCACACTAAATCCTGTCTTGAACTTATGGTTGGTATTGCCAATTATTGACTGATAAATAAAATTGGAATAAAATTGCTTTTGAGATGCATCGTATTTTGTAAGGCCGAAATAAGAATACTGCCGATGCTCTGAGGCGGCCAATTGCCAGCCAAAACTTTTATATTTTTTCCCGGGAAATACGTACCCCAATTTTGTGAATATTTCCTTCCTGTCTGTCTTTATACCTAACCCATAACTATTTTGGGTATACTTATCCTTACCAGGATCAAAGTTAACCTGGCCTCCTGTCTTATCTTCCGAAAGCCATTTAATACCGGCGTGGAAAACCAGCCCGTTTGCCCCTTCGTATTCCCAACGGTTGGCAAAAGTGAATTGATTGCCTGTAGGCAAGTCCCGAAACCCATCACCATTAAAATCGAGATGTTTATTGTTCATGAAATCATCATGCAGTAATAATGCCGTTCCCCATTTTTTACTTAAATGCCGGGTCAGATTCAGGTTGAGGTCTGTTTTACCGAAATCATTCACATAAGCATTAGCATAGAGCTTTTCTTTCGAATCAGGTTTTTTCAGTTCTACATTAATCTGCCCGGCTATGCTCTCAAAACCATTAGCAACAGAACCCGCTCCTTTAGCCAATTGTATGGACTCTATCCATGGCCCTGCAATATAGTTTAGCCCCCACGGCGTGGCAATGCCCCTTGGCCCGGGTAAATTTTCCTCGGTAAGCTGTGTGTAATTACCTGACAAACCTAATAACTGTATCTGCCTGGAACCGGTTACGGCATCGTTGTAAGTAACATCTACAGAAGGGTTTGTTTCGAAACTTTCACTAAGATTGCAACAGGCGGCTTTGAATAATTCCTTTTGCGTTATCATTTCGGTTCGTATCGGGTTTAAAGCAGACATATACGAGGAACGCATCTTCGAAGTCACTGTCACTTCGGAAAGGGTATGGTTAGAAGCCAATATTATCTTCAGGTCTTCCCTACCGGCTATCGAAACCGTATCCGAAGCGTAACCGGCATAACTTACAACGAGTTTCCCTTTATCACTAACAGGTATGCTGAATGTACCGTCAGTGCTGGTTGTTACACCATATAAATCATCCAGCCATATAACACTTGCGCCTGACAAAGGCAAAAAATCACCTTTTCGGGTTTCTTCTATCACTATCCCTTTTACTAATTTCTGATCCGGTAGAAAAAGAGCTTTCATCGTATCTTTCATCGTACGAGAAATTTCTTCCTGTGCACTTTCGGATTCCCGGTAGTGGCAACAACCAGGCAGGGAATTATATATTTTATCCGAGGCTTTTAATCCATCAACATCATGGCCGACAGAAAGTATCATTTTGCGTATATCCGTTATTGTTGTAACAGATGGGTTCAAAACAACAGTTAAAATATGTGAATACATATTCCACTCTGTAAATGAGACGCCTTTTGCCTTTGCTGCTTTTTCGATACGGGCCTTGCATTGCTCACAAGCCCCGCTTACTTTAAGCATAAGCGTTGTGTCTTTTACCTGTGCATAATTCACAGATACAATATTCATCAATATTATGATGAGAAAATATTTTACGATTTTCATAATGTTTATTTTCAGTAAAAAAATAATTGTATAAATGCTGATAGCGGCAATGGGTATTGCCGGCACATTCGGTTACAATTATTTCTCTAAAGCCTGAAAACACAGTTCAACACACAAATTGTGTGTCCTGAAACATCGGGAGGAGAATTATTCCGGGTATTTTCCTGGTACCCATTGTCAACCATCGGCCAGTTGTATACAACTGAGTGGCTAATCTCAGGCACTTCATAAACCGGCAATTGTATTGTATTGGATACGGAATTATGCGTATCACTTAGCTTATAAAATTTGTATTGGTTCGAGCAACAACTTTTTTTCGCCTTCATCCCGCATTTACCACATTTATCTTTGTCATCGCATAAAAAACCCATCCCCACCTTCTTTCCCATACAGTAGTGTATATCCATAGCTATTCCCGAAAAGGAGGCCAGATAAAAAAACATCAGAATGGATAACAATACTTTTTTCATTACCATGCGAAGTTAGGATGAAGCCTTAATACTCTTATGTTAAATTTTATAAAGTCATCAGTTAACAAAATTCCATAATATTCCAAAACGGAAAATAAATCCGGGATAAGGATACAGAGGGGCAGCCAGATTATTGTGTATGAACCCAAACCCATTGGAGAAATCCATTGTATTGAGGTTTTCTGCCCGTATATACCCCGTAAATGATTTTATACGAAAATGAAGGAAAGCAGCAATATCAGGGCGATTACTGATAGTTACGCCATCCTGGGGAAAAAACTGCCCGGCCAATGGAGAATACCCATAGGCTTTATAAGATGTAAAATACCGGCATTCCAATCCTGTCGACAGATTGAGATTTTTGTAAAATAATCCTTCAAATGCAAAACGGTTGCGTGTAAACAATAAAGGTACACGAACCGGCGCTGCAGCATCAGTTTGTTGCAATACCAGTTCGGCATACCAGTTCCAATGGCGGTAGAGCCGTATTTTTTTTGAGGCAGATAGTTGTAAAAGATTAATGACTTTACTATACAATTCTACTTCATAATAATTCTTAAAAAAGGCAAGGTTTGTAATCAGGTAATTCGTAGCAGCTAAAGAAAAGAAGGAATTATCAGCGCTGGCCCTCAACATCGTTATATTCTCCTTTCGTGTTACTTCTTCATTTCCCAGGTGAAAGGATGATCCGCCTGTAAAGATAAATGAAGGGGACCTGTTTACATTGAGGAAGCTTAATCTTACATTTCCCCATCTTTTATTAAAAAAACGGGCAAGGTTTGCATTAAAGCTATAATCCCCGCTATTAAGGCCGCTTAAATATAATTCGCCCCTGGCAAGGATATCCCATTTTCGGTTCCTTGTTTTATTTACGTATTCGCCATGTAGGATAATATTATGAAATGACTGGCCACTCTTTGTAAATACGCCCGAAATATTCTGTAGTGTTGCCCCTGCCAGCAGGTACTGTGCCAGGTTTCGGGTATCAGGGAATTGTGATAGCGAAAGACGGTTGGAGGGTAGTATCCATTTCTGCTGTGACAAAATGGTAGTC
>CAZKPH010000118.1:0-7063 GCA_964554605.1 uncultured Ferruginibacter sp. | reverse complement strand
TCCGACGAATGACCGGATAGTTGGTATGAGAGACCAGTCTCTTAACCGGGACACGGTTTTTAACAGGCACGGTGGCGATTTGCAAGGTGTCAGAAATCATCTGGGCTATTTGCAGGATATGGGTGTAACAACAGTCTGGCTCAACCCGGTTATTGAAAACGATATGCCAAATCGGACAGAACATGGGTATGCTTTTACAGATCACTACAAGATCGATCCGCGTTTAGGCGGCGAGGCTGCATATAAAGAATTAATTGATTCTATACACGCAAGGGGAATGAAGATTATACAAGATGCCGTGTATAATCATGTAGGCTTGTATCATATTACGGTACAGGATCCTCCAATGAAAAACTGGTTGAATCAATGGCCGGTATATACCAATACGCATTACAAGGATCAAACCTTGTTCGATATTTATGCCGCTCCTTCGGAAAAGAAAAGGATGAGTGACGGATGGTTTACAAATCAAATGCCCGACCTGAATCAGCACAATCCTTTTGTGGCAAACTTCCTTATTCAGCATGCACTATGGTCGGTAGAAGAATTTGGTATCGACGGATGGCGTATAGATACCTATGCTTATAATGACCTTGACTTCATGAATCAATGTAACAAAGCATTGATAGATGAGTATCCGCAGATAACCATGTTTGGGGAAACGTGGGTACATGGAGTAATCAATCAGAGCTATTTTGTACAAAATAATTACAATATACCTTTTAAAAGCAATTTGCAGGCTTCTACTGATTTTCAAACTGTATGGGCAATTACAGATGCTATGACAAGGGATTTCGGCTGGACAGATGGCGTAAACAACCTTTATACAACACTGGCCCAGGATTTTGTATATAAAGACCCGATGCGCCAGGTGATTTTTCTGGATAATCATGATATTTCGCGTTTTTACTCAGTGATCGGCGAAAACCTGGATAAATACAAATCTTCCATTGCATGGTTGCTCACTTGCAGGGGCATTCCGCAATTATATTATGGTGATGAGATTGCAATGACAGGCTTCACTTCTCCCAATGATGGTTACGTACGTAGAGATTTTATTGGCGGTTGGACGCAGGATTCTGTTAATAAATTCTCTATTAAAGGGCGGAACCAGATTGAACAATCTGTTTGGCAATATATAGCCACTCTTGCTAATTTCAGACTTACTTCTTCTGCGCTGGCAACAGGGAAAATGATGCAATATTTCCCAGAGGATGGTGTTTATGTTTATTTTAGGTACGATGATAAACAAACTATAATGGTAGTAATGAATACAGCCAAGACGGAAAAGAAAGTAAGTGTGAGTAAATATGCAGAAAGGACGAACGGGTTTTCTAAAATGACAGACATATATACCCACAAAACTGATGACCTGAAGGATTTTTCGGTGGGGTCGTACCAGGCAGTCATTTACGAGCTTACAAAGTAGAGAAACAGGATACGTTTATAGAGGCAGCATTATCAGGTGCTGCCTTTGTGTTTACGATAAGTGGGTATAGGCTATTTTTATAAGATAGGATATTGGCTGATACCAAGGAAAAATATCGGCATATAAAATAAATACTCCGAATTGAATAAACAATGTATACAATGCTTAAATTTACGTGAAGCCATATGCGGATTGCCTCAATGAGAATATCTCGTATTTGTTATATACTTCAAATCTTAAATGACCGATATGCAAACGCCAAAAAAATATGAAGAAATACATTTTGTAGATAGTACACGTGCTGTGTGGAATTATTCTTTATTTACGGATGAGGATATACGCAATTATCAAAATGGCACATTGTTTAATGCTTATGAGATATTCGGGAGCCATCCGGTAGAGGTATTAGGTACATGGGGGTATTACTTTGCAGTATGGGCACCTAATGCCACAGAAGTATCGGTTGTTGGTAATTTTAATAATTGGCAAAAGGGCAGGCATATGCTGAATGTACGTTTAGATCGTTCGGGTATTTGGGAGGGTTTCATCCCGCATTTCAATAAAGGAGAAGTATATAAATATCATATTAATGGTTTTAAAGGCATCGCAAACGACAAAGGTGATCCTTATGCCTTTTTTTGGGAAAAACGACCGCTAACGGCTTCTATCACATGGGATCTTAATTATGACTGGCAAGATAGCAAATGGATGACAACCCGTAAAAAGCACAATGCACTTACTTCTCCATGGAGTATTTATGAAGTGCATCTGGCAAGTTGGATGCGCCCGGATAAGTTTAATGAAGAATCTTACAACAGCTATCGGCAAATTACTGAACGCCTGGTGCCATATGTTAAGGAAATGGGCTTTTCGCATGTAGAGTTTATGCCGGTAATGGAACACCCTTTTGATGGAAGTTGGGGCTACCAAGGTACTGGTTATTTCGCACCAACATCCCGTTTCGGGGCACCTGAAGATTTTATGGCAATGGTAGACGCCTTCCATAATGCGGGTATAGGTGTTATCCTCGACTGGGTGCCGTCGCATTTTCCATATGATTCTCATGGCCTTTTTATGTTTGATGGTACGCATACGTATGAATATGCGGATATGCGAAAAGGCTTTCATCCGGATTGGAATTCCTATATTTTCAATTATAAACGTGGAGAGGTAAAATCATTCCTGATAAGCAGTGCCAGGTATTGGTTCGATAAATATCATATAGACGGTATAAGGGTTGATGCCGTAAGTTCTATACTTAAACTGAATTATTCCCGCCAGGAAGGGGAGTGGGAACCCAACGAATATGGTGGTAATGGAAACCTGGAGGCAATTGCTTTTGTAAAGGAACTTAATGAAACAATCTACAGGGATTTTCCCGATGTACAAACAATAGCAGAAGAGGCCACAGACTGGCCCAAAATAAGCAGGCCTACCTTTGACGGGGGATTGGGTTTTGGCATGAAATGGATGATGGGATGGATGCATGATACATTGGATTATTTCAAACTGGATCCTTATTTCCGGCAATTTCATCAGAATAAGTTTACGTTTAGTATGATGTATTATTACGATGAAAATTTCATGCTGCCACTGAGCCATGATGAGATTGTACATGGAAAGAGCCCAATGATCTTTAAAATGCCCGGAGATGAATGGCAGAAATTTGCTAATCTGCGATTATTGTATTCCTATATGTATACACACCCGGGAGGCAAGCTATTGTTTATGGGCGATGAATTTGGCCAGACTTCCGAATGGAATTACAAAAGTGAACTGGACTGGAGTTTACTTCAGTATGAATGTCACAATAAACTCAGGAAATGTGTCGCCGATCTCAACAAATTGTATTCGGAATACCCGGCTTTGCACGAGCGCCAGTTTGAAATTGGCGGGTTCGAATGGGTAGATGTAAGCCATAGGCAGGAAGGCGTGATTGCTTACAAACGAACCGGGCATAAGCCTGAGCAGGATGTACTGGTTGTACTTAACATGACTCCGGTTGTCAGAAGGGACTGGAAATTAAGAATTTATGGAAAGTCTGAATGGAAAGAAATTTTCAATAGCAACGATAAGTGTTATTGGGGAACTGGGGATGTCTTTAATCCAAATCCGGAGATCAGAGAAGTTGAAAAAAAATCCGGTTTCTATGAAATAAATCTGCATCTTCCGGCGTTAGGGTGTATAGTAATGCATTAATGATATTTACTTGAAGAACTATTAGAAGTTAACTTTTAAAATCCAACAGAATGAGAACCAGGCTTTTACTTTTGTTTGCGTCAATTACTGTGGCAGAGTTTGCTATAGCTTCTGATAGCGCCCAGGTTTATTATCAGAAAGGGTTAGTAGAAAAAAGTGCGAAACGTTATCTACTCGCTTCCAATTACTTTGAGAAGGCTATTTCTTTTGACAGCCGTTTTGTAAATGCATATATGGAGAATGCCTTTGTTAACGTAGAAATGAGGCGTACTGATGCAGCAAAAGCAGCGTTTACAAAAGTATATGAGTTAGAACCGGGCAACCTCACTGCAATACAGAACCTTACGGAAATGTATTATTCCTATCATCAATATAAACTGGCGATGGATTTTGCAGTTAAATGTAGCAACTACCCCCAATCCGAAAGGATTATTGCGATGTGTAATTATCAATTGGAAAACTATGTGGTAGCGGAAAAGGGGTTATTAAAATATTTGTCAAAAAATGACTCAGATGCGGAAGCTACCTATACACTAGCCCGGACATATATGGAACTGGAAGACTATAAGATGGCGATGGCCTATTACAAAAAAGCAATACAGTTGGATGAAACGCGGAATGTATGGTTATATGAACTGGGGCTTATCTGTTATACCAGTGATGAATATAAAGATGCTGTAAAATATTTTAAAGAAGCTATTAATAAAGGGTATCCTCAAACAAATGATGTTTCCGAAAACCTGGGGTATGCATATATGTATAGTGGCGACCTCCAAAGTGGCGAAGGAATGCTGTTAGACGTTTTGTCCCGTAAGCCAGGGAATAAGGACCTTTTGCGTGATATGGCTGAAGTATATTACAAAAATAAGATGTATGACAAATCTTTAGACTTTTGTCAAAAATTACTGGAATTGAATCGTAATGACGGGAAAGCTTTGTGGCAGGCCGGGTTATGCTTCCAAAAAAAGGGAGAAAAAGACAGGGGGCAGCAAATGTGCGACAAAGCTATTGAAATAGACCCAAGCCTGGCAGGCTTGCGGCAGAAAAGTATGATGAGTGTTGGGCTATGATATAAATGGCAGGTATTTACAATTGATTTTTAATGGGTGAACCGTAAGATGTATTGTCTTACGGTTTTTTAATTCATCATCAGGACATTTACGCTCCGTTGTAAAATATTGAAGGCAATTTCAGCCATCATGTTTTCCTTGTCGAGGGTTGGGTTGACTTCGGTAATCTCAAAACAGCATATTTTTCTGTTTTGCATAAATTTACTGATGATGTCTTCAACTTCCCTTTCACGAAGGCCATTGCTGACAGGAGTTCCGGTACCTCTTGAAATGGAGGAATCCAGGCTATCCACGTCAAAACTAACATAGATATCCGTACAGTCAGAGAGGTAGCGCAATACTTTTCTACAAATACTTTCTGTTCCATTGCGCCGGACTTCATTAGTTGTAATTACTTTAATCCCATATTTTTCTATTAATGCCTTCTCTTCTTTTTCATAGTCGCGTAAAGAGAGCAGGACAATATCTTCAGGCAGGATTTTGGGATTTATTTTTCCTATGTTCTTCAGCATTTCCCAGGCTCTCTCCGTTTTCTCATCGAGGTCATGCACTTTACATTCCAAATTGTCTTCAGCTATAGCCGTTGCCAGCGGCATACCGTGTAAATTGCCGGTTGGTGTTGTGTATGGAGTATGAAGGTCTGCATGTGCATCTATCCATACAACGCCAAGTTTGCTTTTAGGTTTGGCTATTTTTATGCCAGCAATAGTACCTCCGGCACAGCTATGGTCTCCACTTAATACGACAGGGAAAAAACCACTTTTTATTGTATCACTGATGGCTTTACTGATTCTTTCATACAATAGCAGGCTGCCGGCTATTCTCTTGGCATAGGGTGAATGGATAGGTTCAAAGAGAAGGTCATTGTCTGTTTCAATCTTTTCCGAAGGAAAATGGACAAAGAAATTACTCATAAAATCGAGAGCAGCAATTTTAATAGCATCTATACCCAAACTGGCACCCCGGGTTCCTGCTCCTATTTCACTCGGCACTTCTATTAATTTTATATTTTTCATACAATCGTTGTTCGTGAAGGTTACTACAAATCTACAAACTTTATTTTTAGCCGTCTAGTGATGCGGTGAAATATAAAACGGAGGCAGTTAAGGCCTCCGTTTGGATATTATTTATAAACGATCAGTAATTACACTATTGAGATAATATCTTAAGTTTAATGCCGGGATTAACAGTAAACTGTGCACCGGTGTAAAGATTTACTTTGTTCACTACTAGGTCTGCAGTAAGGATAGGGAACGGAGTTGCGTGTCCATATACAATAACTGTAGATGCACTCCCTGGTACACGGCCACCTTCCCAGTTTCCGCAATCAAAAACATCTGAGGTGCCTTTATTGCCCGTCCAGATGCTTATATTATTATTGATAAGGGAAACAGTAGCTTTTGTATCCACAACAGCCGGTGCTGTATAGGTTAACCTAACCCAACATTTTTGGCCGGTAGTGGTATTGTTTGTATTCCTTACTTTGGCAACAAGCCATCCGTCAGCAGATGGAGTATAAGAAGTTGTTAAAGGTGATGCAGCCGTGGCAACCCCACTAACTGTAGCAACACGCATTCCATTGTTATCATAAAGGCCGAAAGTTAAATTCCTTCCGTCTACTTCAGGGCTTATAACAACAGAAACCGTTGTTCCTCCTTTTGCAAAAACTCTTCCGGCAACTCTTTCATTTGTTGCATTGCTTGGCAGCGCACCACCTTGGCCTAGGCCTAAGCAATGACTGTCTCCCAGGTCATCAGCCATTTCCCATTCCTGTGTGGTAGAAGGGTCTCTAGGCGGTGTAAATGTTGCCAGATAATCATAAATATCTTGTACAGTACTAAATGTTACTCCGGTGGGTGCTGGTGCCCAAATTGAATATCCATGGCCTCGGGCGCCGGATATATTATGTCCTGCAGGAGCTGTTTTGATTGCTACACGTCCATCAGACTGAACAACACTAGTGGTAACACCATGAGCACCGGAATAATCATATAATGCTTTCCCGATCCAGGAAGCATCTGCTACATTTATCCATACAACCTGGTCGGCGCTGTTATTAGAGGCAGAACTATATGCATCAGTAATACCGATGATTGCTTTTCCTCTTCTGTCTATTACAAAATGATCTCCGCTTGAACCGGAAGTATAGGCTGGAGCGGAATTGCCGGTATAATTGGTAGGTAAGTACTGGTCGCCCCATTTGATGTTTAGTTTTTGATGCGCAAGAATGATATTTTCAATATCCTTTCTGATGGGGAGATCCGTGGTATTCTGTGGCATATGTGACCAACGTTTGCCGGTTGTTCCCAGATCAAAAATATCTTCAAAGAAAACAATAGGGTTCCCGTTGAAAGCCATTGCAGCT